>NZ_JBUDGD010000064.1:0-27035 GCF_055484735.1 Pseudomonas sp. 15C
TGCGGATCACAGGCCTGCCGTGGCCGCACCAGCTCGACCTGATGCCCGCGGGCGCGCAAGCCCTCGCACAAGCGGCCAAGGGTATTGGCCACGCCGTTGATTTCCGGTGGGAAGGTTTCGCTGATCAGGGTGATGTTTAGCGCTGTCGTCATGACCTCAGTGTCGGCTGAGGCCATGTCGAGGTTGTGACGTTCAGGTGATGGATTTGTGACGGGGTCAGCGTTGGGTCACAAGGTTTTCGGCGCCACGCTCACGCACCCAGAACAATGTCGCCCCGGCCACTGCGGCCGGCATCATCAAGATATTGACCACCGGGATCAGCAGCACCAGATAAACGATCCCGCCAAAACTCATGCTCTGCCAGCGCTTTTCCCGCAGCCAGGCGAGCATTTCGTTCCAGCCCAGTTTGTGGTTGTCGGCAGGGTAGTCGATGTACTGGATCGCCATCATCCACACGCCGAACAGCAGCCATAGCGGTGCGGCGACGATGTTCACCACCGGAATGAACGACAGGATGAACAGGCCGATCGCTCGGGGCAGGAAGTAGCCGAGCTTGCGCATTTCCCGGGCGAAGGTGCGCGGGATCATTGCGATCAGTTCGCCCCAGCTGAAGGCCGGGAAGTCGTCGGTTCCGCGTACCACCACTTCGACTTTTTCAGCGAGAAAGCCGTTGAAGGGCGCGGCGATCACGTTAGCCAGCATGGTGAAAGTGAAAAACACCATCAGCGCCACGAGTACCACAAACAGCGGCCAGAGAATGTAGCTGAGAAAACTCAGCCACTCGGGCAACGAGGGCATCAGTGTGTCGACCCACAGGCTGAACTGATGGCCTGCCAGATAGATCAATCCGACGAACAGCACCAGGTTGATCGCCAGTGGCAGCAGCACAAACAGGCGCAGGCTGGGGCTGAGAACCAGTTTCAGGCCTTCGCGCAGGTATTGCGGGCCGGACAGAACAGGGGCGGGCATAAGGTGCTCCGAGCAAGGGAAAACGCGCCGACCTTACCGGCTTTGCCGTGACCGGGAAAGCGCGGTAAAGCGATCGACATTCACTGTAACAAAGACGTCCATCACATCAGCGCTTCGGCATAGAGACCACCTATGAGCTGGATTGTTAAACCGTATTTCCTTAATCTTGCCCCCCTCGATACGCTTCACCCAACTTTTTACAGGACTGTCGAGTTCAAACCTTCCCCAAGGTGTCCACGGTCCTTTTTTATTCCCGCCGGCAGTCCGGCGATCCGCGCCAGTGTTTCGGCCCGGTCAACAGGAGCAGGTCATGTCTGAAGTCCGTCATTCGCGAGTGATTATTCTCGGTTCCGGCCCTGCCGGTTACAGCGCTGCGGTCTACGCGGCCCGTGCCAACCTCAAGCCACTGCTGATCACCGGCATGCAGGCCGGCGGTCAACTGACCACCACCACCGAAGTCGACAACTGGCCGGGCGACGTCCATGGTCTGACTGGCCCGGTGCTGATGGAGCGCATGCGTGAGCACGCCGAGCGCTTTGAAACCGAGATCGTTTTCGATCACATCAACGCCGTCGACTTCGCTGCCAAGCCGTACACCCTGACCGGCGACAGCGCCGTCTACACCTGCGACGCGCTGATCATCGCCACCGGCGCCAGCGCTCGCTACCTGGGCCTGCCTTCGGAAGAAGCGTTCATGGGCAAAGGCGTGTCGGCCTGCGCGACCTGCGACGGTTTCTTCTACCGCAACAAGCCGGTCGCCGTGGTCGGCGGCGGCAACACTGCCGTTGAGGAAGCGCTGTACCTGGCCAACATCGCCAGCACCGTGACCCTGATCCACCGTCGCGAAACCTTCCGCGCCGAGAAGATCCTGATCGACAAGCTCAACGCCCGTGTGGCCGAAGGCAAGATCATCCTCAAGCTCAACGCCAACCTCGACGAAGTGCTGGGCGACAATATGGGCGTGACCGGTGCGCGTCTGCGCAACAACGACGGCAGCTTTGACGAGATCAAGGTCGACGGCGTGTTCATCGCGATTGGCCACACGCCGAACACTTCGCTGTTCGAAGGTCAGTTGACGTTGAAAGACGGTTATCTGGTCGTGCAGGGCGGCCGTGAAGGCAACGCAACCGCGACCAGCGTCGAAGGTATCTTCGCCGCCGGCGACGTGGCAGACCACGTTTACCGTCAGGCCATCACCTCGGCCGGCGCTGGCTGCATGGCGGCACTGGACACCGAGCGTTACCTGGACGGTCTGCAGAACGCTACGTTCTAAGATCGCAGGCACAAAAAAACCGGCCAGATTGGCCGGTTTTTTATGCCCGTTATTCCTGCTCCACCGCAATTCATTGTAGGAGTGAGCCTGCTCACGATAGCGGTGTACCAGTCAATACAGGAGTCGACTGATACACCGCTATCGCGAGCAGGCTCACTCCTGCAGGGAAGGCGTTGCGGCGGGAATCAGCGGCGGGTCAGCGGCTGGGCGGTGAATTTGACGCCGGCCAGGCCGTGCTTGATCAGCGCACGGATATTGCCGTGATCGCTGCCTTCAGGCGTCGCCAGCACCGAGCGGTAGTGCTCGCCAAACGCCAGCAGCGCTTCGTCATCGCTCAGGCCTTCCAGCAACGCCAGGCCCAGAGTCTTGCAGGAACCTTCGTTCTGCCCGGCGGCGTTTTCCACGCCGCCGTTGTTGAATGCCTGCGGCTGATAGTCGTAACCGGCGGCAATGAACGCCAGGGTGTCAGCGAAGGCATGTTCGCCGCTGTCGAGGCTGGCGCGCAGGGTGTTCAGATCAGTCATGGGTCTTTCCTTTGGCGAACGCGGCTTGCTGCTCGGCGCTGGCTTCTTGCTGATATTGGGCTTTCCACTCGGCGTACGGCATGCCGTAAACCACTTCGCGGGCATCGTCGAGGCTGACCTCGATCTGGCGCTCGTCGGCTTCGGCCTTGTACCACTTCGAGAGGCAATTGCGGCAGAATCCGGCGAGGTTCATCAGATCGATGTTCTGCACATCCTTGCGGCTGTCCAGATGGGCGACCAGCCGACGAAAAGCGGCGGCTTCGAGTTCGAGGCGTTGTTGATCAGTCATGGGGGGTCTCTGCGAGACAGCTTTGAGCGGCAAGCTTGAAGCTGCAAGATTGGATCGGGTTGGCCTTTAGCTTACCGCTTGAAGCTTGAAGCTTGAAGCTCAGCGGCTTGCCGCGAGGGTTATTGATACGGATTCGGCAAAGCGCAGCGCATGGGGCTTGTCGACTTCGACTTCGGCGTACAGCACTGATTCATTGGTCATCACCAGATCCAGCAATTCCTGGGTCAGGCGTTCGAGCAGGGCGAAGCGGTTGCCCTCGACATGGGCGATGATCGCCTTGGTGATGGTGCGGTAATTCAGCGCGTGATCGATGTCGTTGTCACGCACCGCTTCCTGCGCGGCATACAGGATGGTCAGGTTGATCAGCACATCCTGCTTGTTGAGGATTTCGTCCTCGTTGATCCCGATAAAGGTGCGCAAGCGCAAATCCTTGACCCGGATGCGCGCCATTCCCGGTTGAAGTTGTGGCATTTACTTGCTCCGTCCAATCAATTGCAGAAACTCCTGGCGGGTGGTGTTCGAATCGCGGAACGCGCCGAGCATGACCGAGGTGTTCATTGTCGAGTTCTGTTTCTCGACACCGCGCATCATCATGCACATGTGTCTGGCCTCAATGACCACGGCAACGCCAGCGGCACCGGTGACCTGTTGCACCGCATCGGCGATTTGCCGGGTGAGGTTTTCCTGAATCTGCAGGCGCCGGGCGAACATGTCCACCAATCGCGCGACCTTCGACAAACCCAGCACCTTGCCCGTCGGAATATAAGCCACATGGGCCTTGCCAATGAAGGGCAGCAGGTGATGTTCGCACAACGAATACAACTCGATGTCGGCGACGATGATCATTTCGTCCGTGTCGGACGCAAACAGCGCGCCATTGACGATTTCCTCGACGCTTTGCGCGTAACCATGACACAGGTATTGCATGGCCTTGGCCGCGCGCACCGGGGTGTCGAGCAAGCCTTCGCGATCGGGGTTTTCACCGAGGCCGAGGAGGATTTCACGGTAATTCTCAGGCAGTGAGCGGGTCATGGAAATCCTCGCGATCCGGCTTATTTAAGGTGCCGTCCGCCGTTGACGGTCAGGGTCGTACCGGTGACATAGGGGTTGTCGAGCAGATAGCGCAGGCTCTGGTAGATCACTTCGCTGCCGGGCTCGATGCCCAGCGCCGATTTGGCCAGTGCCTTGGCGCGGTACGCCGCGTTGTCGTCGGGATTGAACAATAGCAGGGCCGGGGCAATGCCGTTGACCTTGATGGCCGGCGCATAGCGCGCCGCGAAAGACAGGGTCAGGCTGTCGAGCCCGGCTTTACTCGCGCAGTAGCCAACGTGCTTGCTGCTGCCTTTGCGGGTGACATCGTCGCTGATGTGGACAATGTCGGCGGGCGTCGAGCGTTGCAGCAGATCGGCGCAGTGCAGATTGATCAGATACGGCGCGAGCATGTGCAGATTGATCATGCGTGTGAAAGCTTCGGTCTCGCTGCCAGGCGTTTCGGCGAGCCATTCGGAGGCGTTGTGCACGATCGCGCGCAGGCTGTCGGTATGGCTTTTCAGTTCGCCGATGAACGCCAGAATCCCGGCCTCAGTGGCGAAATCCGCAAACAGGCCGATGGCGCCCAGATCGCGCAAGGTCTGTACGCCGGGGCGTTCAGTGCGGTAGGTGAAAATGACCCGATGACCGTCTTCAAGCAAACGCTGCGCGCAATGCAGACCGACACGTTGTGCGGCGCCAGTGATGAGAATCGGGGCGGCGGAATCAGGCATGAACGGCTCGCAACGCTGGGAAAGCAAAAACTATAACAGCGAGCGCAGCCGCACACCTATTACCGCAAAGACCAAGACCTGTGAGCGAGCAGGCTCGCTCTCACAAAAGAATCAGTGATGTTGCGTAGAGGGTGTCGCCGGCAACCGTCGCGCCGGCGTGCTGTTCAACCAGTTCGCCAGCAAACGCGTCGACAGCGGAATGAACAGGTACACCATCAATGGCGTCAGGCACGCGGTGCTGATCAGCACCCGTGGCAGCAAGCTAACTTCGCCCAGCAGTGGGCCAAGCAAAAAGTTGAAAATCAGTGACACCGGGAAAAACGCCAGCCAGATCGCCACGGCCTGCTTCCAGCGCGGCGGACGTTGTCCTGCAGTGCCGAACCAGCCTTCGATACCGCTGACCCGATGTTCCTTGGGGTGGGCGAACAGCTCGCTGCCACGGCTCAGCCACGCGGTACGCGATGCCGAATGTTCCCAGGCGTGCAGGGTTTGCTCATCGACAAAGCGGAAGATGATCTGGAACTCATTATCGCCGGGCGGCGGAGCAAGTACGCCGGAACCCAGGTAACCGGGAAAATCCGTGGCCAGTTGCTCGCCTTCGCGCAGCCAGACCATCAGGTCCTGATAACGGCCGTCGGCGACGCGACGGGCAACCATCAGCGTGACGGGGGAAGTAGACATTTTGTATCTCCATATTTCAATTGCGTCGCTCCGGGTAGGAGGTTCGCCTGACGCAGCGCCGGGGTAGAGGGCTGCGCTTTTCATCAAGCAAGGATTATTCCGGTTTTTCCCGATTAAACCAGCGACATTCGTCGCATTTCCCTACTTGAACGCGATCGGCGGATAAGCGTTAGAATGGGATCCAAATTTCTGACATGGAAGTTAAGTGTTCTATGCCTGTGATCACGGACGCAAACCCTGCTTCGCAGGTATCAGAGGCGCTGCAACGCGCCGAGCTGTTCCCCATTCGTGAAGTCGCCCGGCTCACTGGCGTGAACCCGGTAACCTTGCGCGCCTGGGAACGGCGCTATGGCTTGATCCAGCCGACACGCACCGAAAGCGGGCATCGGCTCTACTCGATGAGCGAAATCGAGCGTGTACGCAGCATCGTCGACTGGATCGATCGCGGCGTCGCGGTCAGCAAGGTCGGCAAGATTCTCGCCAAGACCGAACCGCTGAAAGCCCTGGCGCATATCATTCCTGACGATCTGGTTCAGGCTGATTACCGGCAATGGCAGGAACAGATCCAGCAGGCAGTCAGTGCATTCGATGACCAGCAACTGGATCGGGTCTATGGGCAGATCTTCTCTTCTTATGCCTTGGCGGTGGCGTTCCAGGACATCCTGATGCCGTTGTGGCGGCACATGCTGCAACGTCAGGACGCGTTCGGGCAAACCAGCGAGTGGCTGTTCTACGACGGATTCCTGCGCGCGCGGGTGCTGCAACGGATTGTCATGCTGCGCGGCGCGCAACCGCGACGGGTGGTCGTCAGCGCGCTGGCCGGGCAATGCCGTGAGCTGGAACTGCTGGTGGCGGCGCTGTTTCTCAGCGGCAACAATTCCGGGGTTCGGGTGTTGACCACCGGCCAGCCGTTCGATGAACTGACGCTGGTCTGCGAAAAGGTCAGACCCGATGCGCTGGTGCTGTTTTCCAACCATGCGCCCACCACCGATTTGCCGCGGCGTCTGAATCGCCTGGCGTTGGGTCTTGATTGCCAATTGATGCTGGCCGGGGATGCAGCGGATCTGGCGGAGGACAGTCTGGCCGGATCTTCGGTTGCCTGTCTGGGTAATGAAGGCACGAACATGCGTCAACGCATGATGCAATTTCTAGCGGGAAATCTGGATACCTGATCAGGTATGCAGAGCAGGGTGAGTCAGGCGATGTTGCTGCAGAATGAACTGGCGCAGACGTTCGGTTTCGTCGCTGTCGGTCTGACTCAGTTCATACGCATAAAAACCGTTTTCGGTTTCCCGTTCGAAATGCCCGCGCAGTGAAATCCGCTCGTATCCGGAAGGGCTGAACCACAACGCGAAATGCTTGGGTGGCTTGGTCTTGTTGCGCACTTCCAGCAACACACCTTTGTGCGACACCTCGTGGACCCACAACGTCCCCGGCTGTCCTTTGGCGTTTTCCAGCGCTACCGGCTCTTCCAGCACCAGTCGCCATGGCCTTACCGATGGGCCGTCTTCGTAGATGCTCGGGACGCCGAGGCGCAGATGCAGCGCGTGGAATTCGTCTTCGACCAGATGCAACGGGAAGGTCATTTGCTGGTTTTCGAAGTTGGCCTGGATGGTCACTTGCTCATGAGCGGCCAGTCGCGTCAGCAGATCGCGGATCTGCGAACCGCCGTTAACCAGCAGACTCGACGTCGCATCCCGCACGTTCAGTTGCGGGTTGTGCTGCATCTTCTGGATGAAATCCAGCTCATCCTGAGTGAGAAGGGCGTCGCGCTGCATGGCTAACTCGAAAGATATAATTACAAAGTCATTGGTGATTGTAGTTAATGACCATCGGTTCGCGGTTTTGTTTTAACCGTTGGTCGCTTTCAAAGCATTCAGTTCCGCCTGCAAGGCGGCAACCTGGGCTTCCAGTTGCGCCACGCGTTGCTGAGCCTTGACCTGAACGGTCACGTCTTTCTGCACACCGACGAAATAGGTCTGGCCATCGTCGGCATTCTTCACTGTCGATAACGACAGTTCGTTCCAGAATGGCGTGCCGTCCTTGCGATAGTTACGCAGGATCTCCCGACACGATCCACCGTCGCGCAGAACGTCACGAATCAGACTCAGACTCTCCTGGTCACGGTCACCGGCCTGGAGAAAGCGGCAGTCCTGATAGAGAATTTCTTCGCTGGTATAGCCGGTCAGACGTTCGAACGCCGGATTGACGTAAATGAGAATGTTGTCCTGCTCGCCTTCCTTTTCCGCTACGACGATTCCATCGTTGGAAGCGTTGATCACCATTTGCAGCAGACTGGCATTGATCATCCCTGAATTCCTTATAATTAGTTGGCGTTTGGCATTCTAGAAGAACCTTGGCGGCTGTCTACTAGCCATTAACGCCAGTTGAGATTCAATCGCAGCCTTGCGCGACGGACTGTTACTATCGCCGACCTCATTTTCAGTTTTCAGGATCAGATTGATGAAAGTCGCCATCCTCTCCGGTTCGGTCTACGGCACCGCCGAAGAAGTCGCCCGTCACGCCCAGAACCTGTTGAAAGCCGCCGGTTTTGAAACCTTCTACAACTCGCGCGCCTCGCTGGCCGACCTTCAGGCGTTCGGCCCGCAAGCGTTTCTCGCCGTGACCTCGACCACCGGCATGGGTGAGCTGCCCGACAACCTGCAACCGCTGTATTCGAACATTCGTGACCAGTTGCCGGCCGCCTGGCGCGGTTTGCCGGGCGCGGTGATCGCCTTGGGCGACGCCAGTTACGGCGATACGTTCTGCGGCGGCGGGGAACAGATGCGTGAGTTGTTTGCTGAGCTGGGCGTAAACGAGGTGCAAGAAATGTTACGGATCGACGCCAGCGAAAGCGTCACCCCGGAAACCGATGCCGAGCCGTGGCTGGCGCAGTTCATCGAAGCGCTCAAGGGCTGAGCGGATCCTGACAGCTTGCATGGCTGACTCGATCAGTCATCAAGCTGGCTGCCAATGCAACTACGCGATCACCTGCGTCTGACTAGACTGCGCATACGTGCAGAACAACAAGAACGCAGAGGTGCATACAGTGAGCGTAGCCCCCGTCCCATCGTCCCTTGATGTCAAAAGCCAGGTCAGCGCCGCCGAATGGCAGACCCGTGTCGACCTTGCCGCCTGCTATCGGCTGGTCGCACTGCATGGCTGGGACGACCTGATCTTCACGCACATCTCCGCTAAAGTCCCCGGCACCGAAGACTTCCTGATCAACCCGTTCGGACTGATGTTTCATGAGATTACGGCCTCAAGCCTGGTGAAAGTCGACCAGGCCGGCAACAAACTCATGGCCAGCCCCTACGAAATCAATCCGGCCGGTTACACCATCCACAGCGCAGTGCATGAAGTGCGCCACGATGTGGTGTGTGTGCTGCACACCCACACCCCTTCCGGTGTCGCGGTGTCCGCGCAAAAGCAGGGCGTGTTACCGATCAGCCAGCAATCGCTGTTCGTGCTGTCGAGCCTGGCTTATCACGCCTACGAAGGCGTGGCGCTGAATCACGAAGAGAAGGCGCGCTTGCAGGCCGATCTCGGTGACAGCAATTTCCTCATGTTGCACAACCACGGCCTGCTGACCTGCGGCGGCACCATTGCCGATACCTTTCTGATGATGTTCACCTTCCAGCGTGCCTGCGATATTCAGGTGATGGCGCAAACCGGCGGCGCTGAACTGATCGCCATCGAGCCGCAGATTCTGGCGGGTGCCAAAGCGATGATCGTCGGCGTTACCAAAAGCGCCCAAGGCATGGGCGGCGCGCTGGCCTGGCCGGCGCTGCTGCGCAAACTCGATCAACAAGACCCCGGATATAGACTCTGATGCCACTCGCCGAGATTCCTCTGTGTATCTGGCGCAAGCGCAGCCGGACCTTTGTTTTTCGCGGTCAGCCGATTCGCTACTGGACAGCGGGGCAGGGTGAGCCGTTGTTGCTGATCCACGGTTTCCCGACCGCCAGTTGGGACTGGCATTACCTCTGGCAGCCATTGGCCCAGCGCTATCGTGTGATCGCCTGCGACATGCTCGGTTTCGGCGATTCGGCCAAACCGCTAAAGCACACCTACAGTCTGCTGGAGCAGGCCGATCTGCAGCAGGCGTTGCTCGCGCATGTGCAGGCTGAACAACCGCTGCACATTTTTGCCCATGACTACGGCGACAGCGTAGCCCAGGAATTGCTGGCGCGGCATTACGAAGGGCGCATCGACGTCGCCAGTTGCGTGTTCCTCAATGGCGGTTTGTTCCCCGAAACCCATCGTCCGGTGTTCACGCAGAAATTGCTGCTCAGCCCGCTGGGCTGGATGATCGGCCGCGCGTTCAGCCGTGATGCGCTGGTTAAAAGTTTTCGGCAGATTTTCGGCCCGAAGACCGGCCCGAGCGAAAGTGAACTGGATGATTTCTGGAGCTTGGTCGAGAGCAATCACGGGCCACGGATCATGCACAAACTGATCAACTACATTCCCGAACGACGGGTGCAGCGTGATCGTTGGGTCACTGCGATGCAGCGCGATGAGATTCCGTTACGGGTGATCGATGGTGAGTTCGATCCGATTTCCGGAGCACACATGGTCGCGCGTTACCGCGAACTGATTCCGAATGCCGACACCGTGCTGTTGCCGGGGATTGGTCATTACCCGCAGACCGAAGCGCCGGTGCAGGTGCTCAAGCATTACCTGGAATTTCGCGAGCGTCTGGTACTGCCGCCGCGCAAGGTCGCGTATTCCTGATCGGGCCGGGAGGCATGCAGCCTCTCGCTGGCCCAAGGCCTTTCATCATCCCCCAGCCTTATCGCGCACCATTCAGCCGCAGTCGTATTCGTTGTGAGCCAAAGCGCTGTGCCTGACACTCCCGGTCAATGTTCCATTGGCCTGTTGGAGTTGCCGCGATGAATGAGTCTGTGCGTTTCGAAGATAAAGTCGTAATCGTCACCGGGGCCGGTGGTGGCCTGGGACGCGCTCACGCATTGCTGTTCGCCAGGCAGGGCGCGAAAGTGCTGGTCAACGATCTGGGCGGCTCGACACAAGGCGAGGGCGCCAATGCCTCCGCCGCTGATCGTGTCGTCGCGGAGATCCGCGCGGCCGGCGGCATCGCCGAAGCCAACCACGACTCGGTCACCGATGGCGACAAACTGGTGCAGAACGCCCTCGATGCCTTTGGCCGCGTCGATGTGGTGGTCAACAACGCCGGTATCCTGCGCGACAAGACCTTTCACAAGATGGACGACGCCGACTGGGACCTGGTTTACCGCGTTCACGTCGAAGGCGCCTACAAAGTTACCCGCGCTGCGTGGCCCCACTTGCGCGAGCAAAACTACGGCCGCGTGATCTTCACCGCCTCGACGTCCGGGATTTACGGCAACTTTGGGCAGTCCAACTACGGAATGGCCAAACTCGGTCTTTACGGTTTGACCCGCACGCTGGCCATTGAAGGGCGCAAGAACAACATCCTCGTCAACGCCATTGCCCCGACCGGCGGCACGCGCATGACCGAAGGCCTGATCCCGCCGCAAGTCTTCGAGCAACTCAAACCAGAGCTGGTCAGCCCGTTGGTGGTGTATCTGGCCAGCGAGCAATGCCAGGAAACCTCCGGGTTGTTCGAGGTCGGTGGCGGCTGGATGGGCAAGGTGCGCTGGGAGCGCAGCCTCGGTGCCGGGTTTGATCCGCGGGTAGGGTTTTCACCGGAAGATGTGGCAGCGCACTGGCAGCAGATCTGCGATTTCGAAGGGGCGGCGCATCCGCAGGACAATATTGAAGCATTGAAAGAGATGATGGCGAATTTGCAGAAGTATTCTCTGTAAGACGGAGGATGAATCGCGGATGGAATAGGTAATAAGGCCGCCAAGCTTGCGCTTGGTGGCCTTGATCGCTGGCTTTCGAAGAAATAATAACGGCACTGAGCGACCTTCCGCCAAAGCCGACATGCATCCTTAGGCTTCCTGTCGGTTGGAAAAACGTGCAGTGCCTGACTTCAGATGTATCTTCTTTCTGTCATGTACGCCGGTGGCTTCCAGTTTGGCCCTTTCACTGCGAGCCCATGTTTACCATTAGCCAGCACGCCGGCATTGATGAGTCGCGCATAGGCATCTTCAAGCGCACCATACTCTTCGAGGAGTTCGCGATTGTGAAATCTTATCATCATGTCCAGATGCGGCGTCGCCTTGATCAGGGCAAACACTGTGACGATATCGTCCAATGTTTCATTTTTAACGATCATCTCGACGGTGCTCATTGTCACATCTCCTTCAGCAATTTCTGATAATGACGTTTCGCCTGATCCGCTGCGGTAATGAGTATTGGAAGGCGCTATCACTTCTCCAATGATCGCTTAGCCCTTCATAAGCAATGGAGAGCATGCAAGCGAAGGCCTGCATGCTTGAGCTCGGCGACCTTAATTACGGCTTAGTATATTTATTATCGATCATAAACTTTGGCGCTCTCCAGTTAGGTCCTTTCACGGCAATCGGACCGCTGCCATTGGCTAGCACCCCTTGTTCAAATAATCGCGCATAAGTCTTAAGTAATTCACCGCTTGCGATCACTTCGTAGCGATAACGCCCAAACATTCTGTCCAGGGATGGAATAGCCAAGCCGAGTGCGAATACAGTGAGTACATCTTCTACGGATTCGTTTTTGACTATGTGCTCAGCGACGCTCATCGCAGGCCTCCTTTCAACAGGTTTTCATAAAACAGTCTAACTTGCTCGTCTGCGGCAGTAATCGCCTCTTTGGTGTAGAGCAGTGACTCATCATCGCGAAGTTTGAAGTCTTCTAGGGTAGCTGTATGTGCATTATTCCAAAGTGGCGACTCTTTGTCGGGCTTGAAACTATCACCAAGTCCCATTGCACGAAACCTCGCAAGTTCGCGTAACTCATGAGAGTAATACCGTAAGTCAGTCTCGACGCTTGTCATTTGCCCGCGCACGATCATCTTCAAACGTTGAATCATGATGTCGTTGGCATCCGATTGGTCGAGTCTCGCAATATGTATTTTCACGGCGTCAACTCCGGCCTCGGTGATGACTGCCGTGCGCCAATCCAGATCCAGTATTGGCCCACCCGCCTGCTCCGGGTTGTATGGCCGGCCGCTGTATTTGCCTTTGACATACCCTCCCGCATAAGGGCTGCTAATCACCACATAAAGCGGCGCAATCCCCGAGTCAGCGGGAAACACGATGATGAATCGATCCCAGCCTTCAACCAGCACCGGATTCAGATCCAGGCGGCCTGCGACCGCAACGATGGTTGCGCCGGAATAGTCGGGTGGTTCGATGTTCACCGCAGGCGATTCGGTTGAGGTTTTCCCCGGTGAAATGGCCGGTGTCCAGGTCAGGAAATCCGTAGGCGAATCTGGCAGCGCGGTTTCATAAACGTCATTGAGCAGGTCATACGTTGCCTGTAAAACCGGCACGTCCGAGCGAATGTGGAAATCGTCGGTCGTGGCGACAAATACTTCCGCCACTTCACCCAGCGGCCTTACGCCCAAACCGACGGGCAGGTTCAACATGCCTCGGCGGTCTGCCAGCTCTCGCAACGTCTGTGGGGATTGCGCTGAAAGTTCGGCCAAGGGAACGCTCACGGAAAAGCGTTCGCCGTTGCCCAGGCGGGACGGCGCCAACAGTGCTGCGAAGCCGATCAGTGCCGGGGTAATCAGCCCGGCGCCAGCCGCTGCCAGCGTCGGCAGCGCCGCTCGCAGTGCGGCCAGTATCGCTGAGGAGGTAGAGGGCGCCAGAACGATAGCCGTCGATGCGAAGGAAAAGGCAGGGCTGGAAGACGCCACGGCTCCCGACGCCGGGTAAACCCGTTGAAACTCAGAGGGATGCGGCTCCTCGCCCCGTTGCTGCCGCTCAGCTTGAAGCCGGTCCTGTTCGGCGGCCTCTGCCGCTGCTTGCGCTTGAGTCAACGCGTTTTCCAGTGCCGCCAGGCGTTCTTTTTCTTGAGCCTCGGCCTCAGCCAGCGTCACCTTAAGCGCCTCGATCCGGGCTCTTTCCTGCTCTCGAGCTTCAGCTTCGATTCGCGCCTTTTCTGCAGCAAGGCGCGCGTGTTCAGCTTCCTGACGGTGTTTTTCGGCCAAGGCAGCGAGGCGTTGCTGCTCATGAACTCGCGCCTCCTCCCGCTCGCGTCGGGCCTTTTCGGCAAGGGCTTGCTGACGATGTTGCTCGGCGGCGATCCGGGTACGTTCGGCGGTCTGTCTGGCCAGCTCCCGATCGTTGGCCTGGGAGGCGGCAAGCCAGGTGTAGTAGTTGGTTTTCTGCGCACTGAGAATGTCGATGGCCTGAGACAACAGCCTGACCTCATGAGCCGCTCGATAGGACTCGGTCCAGGCGTGCATGGCTACGCCATAGGGTTTGACGAGCGGCTCGATCAGCGAAGCTCTCTGGTAAAACTGCAGCAGTGTCTTATTGGCTGGGTCGCTGCCGAAAAAATGATTGGCTATGACTGTTTTCTGCTGAAGTTCTGCGGTCTTGCGCGCTATGAGTCTGTCGCGCACTTCAAGTTCGCGAATTACCGCTTGAGTCGGCGGCAAATAATGATTGGCTCCCTCCTGCCGAAGGGTTGTCAATTCCTGTTCGATGGTTTGCGGTAATTGATTCGTGCGGATTTTATATTCGTTTTCCAGAACCTGGATATTTGACTGTATGGCCTGGGCGGTCATCAGAATGTTCTGGTTTGGCCCGAACATACCGCTGCCGGAGGGAATTCTGCTTGAACCGGACGGGATCAGGACAGGTACATTGTCTGGAGCGACGCCCCTTATATGAATGCCTTCATCTACTGTCCATTCCCATGTTGGAGGTTTTGCCATATTCACATCCTTTTTGAATAAGGTAATCAATGTTATCGGCGCGTTAGTCCTTGGCGCACACAGTTATTTGCTTGGCTTAAGTTACAGCAATGCGGGTTGGCTTGATTCTGATTAGGTTGTAGTCAATTGCGATTTGATAAGTATGAAAGTTGATCGCGAATTGGGGTCGCCGGTTATTTTCAATTTGAGATATGGAAATTTCTGACAATGCGTTGGGCATCGTCTTTCAGTGCAACGTCTTTTTCTTACAGGCATAAAAAAGGCCGCTGCAAACGCAGCGGCCAAGGCAAGACGTTGGATCAAGGAGCTACAAATCAACGTCAGTGAACAGCGGGTTGATCAAACGAAACCTTCGATTGATCTGAAATCTGTCTGCCATGGCCCGAATTGCTCAAAGGCCAAGGCTTCATGCTTTGCGGAGATCCCGTGAAAGCGCACTCAGAATACGGCGTTGGGTCTGTAGGAAAAATACCGATTCCGGACATGCACTGTTGCGGAGCATGTAACAGTGTCGTGCGCTGAACGGCGCCATGCGTAGCGCTGATGATCATTCATCCAGCCGGTCCATGAACGGCGCAACGCCCCGCGGTGCGAGGGCATTCATCCTTTCGAGCGACAACGCGAATACCTCCTTGGTGCGCTTATCGACGCGGTTGCGCGGCAGTAGGGTGGGGCCTTCTGTCACTCACCGGGGAAGACGCATGACAAAAACAACAATGCGCGCCATCTTCACACCGCAGGCGCTGGCTGCCGCGGTAGCTTTGGGTTGCTGCGCCCAGGCGCAAGCGGTTGCATTCAACATCGGCGAAATCGAAGGCACCTTCGACTCGTCCCTGTCGATCGGCGCGAGCTGGGGTTTGCGCAATGCCGACGACTCGCTGGTCGGTACGGTAAACGGCGGCACCGGGCAATCCTCGACCGGTGATGACGGACGCTTGAACTTCAAGAAAGGCGAGACCTTCTCGAAGATCTTCAAAGGCATTCACGACCTCGAGCTCAAGTACGGCGATACCGGCGTGTTCGTGCGCGGCAAGTACTGGTACGACTTCGAACTCAAGGATGAGGACCGCGAGTTCAAACAGATCAGCGACAGCGGCCGCAAGGAAGGCGCGAAGTCCTCCGGCGCGCAGATTCTCGATGCCTTCGTGTATCACAACTACGCCATCGCCAATCTGCCGGGCACCGTGCGCGCGGGCAAGCAAGTCGTGAGTTGGGGCGAAAGTACCTTCATCGGTAACTCGATCAACAGCATCAACCCGATCGACGTCTCGGCGTTTCGCCGCCCCGGTGCGGAGATCAAGGAAGGTCTGATTCCAGTCAACATGCTGTTTGGCTCGCAGAGCCTGACCGACAAACTCTCGGTTGAAGGCTTTTATCAACTGGAGTGGGACCAGACCGTTCTCGACAACTGCGGCACCTTCTTCGGTGTCGACGTCGCGGCAGATGGCTGCAATAACGGCTACACCGTCGGCAGCCCGGCAGTGGCGCCACTGGTGCCGCTGACCACCGCGTTCGGCCAGGGCATTCAGGTCACCCGCGAGGGTGTGGTCATTCCCCGTGGTGGCGATCGTGATGCGCGCGATTCCGGGCAGTGGGGCACGGCGCTGCGCTGGCTCGGCGAAGACACCGAATACGGCCTCTACTTCATGAATTACCACAGCCGCACGCCGACCGTCGGTACCACCACCGCGGGGCTGTCGACGCTGGCGGCATTGCCCGGCATGGTCGGCATTGCCAACCGTCTGTCCCCTGGCAGCGGTGCGGGGCTGGCGCAAAGCGTGATGCTCGGACGCGGCCAGTATTACCTCGAATATCCCGAAGACATTCGGCTCTATGGTGCAAGTTTTTCCACCACGCTGCCTACCGGTACCGCATGGACCGGCGAGATCAGCTACCGGCCCAACGCCCCGGTGCAGGTCAACACCAACGACCTGACGCTGGCGCTGGTCAACCCGATTGCCGGCGGCACCGCTTCGCCACTCGCGACCTCGCCGGGCGCCGACAACAAGGGCTATCGCCGCAAGGAAGTCATGCAGGTGCAGAGCACGCTGACGCACTTCTTCGATCAGGTCCTGGGCGCCGAACGTCTGACTGTGGTCGGCGAAGCGGCGGTGGTGCACGTCGGTGGGCTGGAGTCGCGTAGCGACCTGCGTTACGGCCGCGATTCGGTGTACGGGCAATACGGCTTCGGTGGCGACACCGACGGGTTCGTGACCTCGACCTCGTGGGGCTATCGCGCCCGGGCCATTCTCGATTACGCCAACGTGATCGGCGGAGTCAACTTCAAACCCAACCTGTCGTGGTCGCATGACGTCGCCGGTTATGGCCCCAACGGCCTGTTCAATGAAGGCGCGAAAGCGATCAGCGTCGGTGTCGATGCCGACTACCGCAACACCTACACCGCGAGCCTCAGTTACACCGACTTCTTCGGTGGTGACTACAACGTGCTTGAGGACCGTGACTTCGTCGCTTTGAGCTTCGGTGTGAACTTCTGATCTGCCCGAGAAGGATGAATGCAATGCGCAAAATGATTCTGCAATGTGGCGTGCTGGCCCTGAGTCTGCTGGCGGCCAATGTCATGGCGGCGGTGTCGCCGGATGAAGCGAACAAACTTGGCACCAGCCTGACCCCGCTCGGCGCCGAAAAGGCGGGCAACGCCGATGGTTCGATCCCGGCCTGGACCGGCGGCATCCCGAAAAACGCCGGTGCGGTAGACAGCAAGGGTTTCCTCGCTGACCCGTTCGCCAGTGAAAAGCCGCTGTTCACCATCACCGCGGCCAACGTCGATCAGTACAAGAGCAAGCTGTCCGACGGTCAGGTAGCGATGTTCAAGCGCTACCCGGAAACCTACAAGATCCCGGTCTACCCGACGCATCGCACGGTGGGCGCGCCGGCGGAGATCTACGAATCGGCCAAGCGCAGCGCGTTGAACGTGACCTCGATCAACGACGGCAACGGCCTGGCGAATTTCACCGGTAATCGCTACTACGCCTTCCCGATTCCGAAAAACGGTGTCGAGGTTCTGTGGAACCACATCACCCGCTATCACGGCGGCAACCTGCGGCGGATCATCACCCAGGTTACGCCGCAGACCAACGGCAGCTACACGCCGATCCGCTTCGAAGAAGAGGTGGCGGTGCCGCAGTTGATGAAGGAACTCGATCCGGAAAAAGCCGCCAACGTGCTGACCTTTTTCAAGCAATCGGTCACCGCGCCGGCCCGTCTGGCCGGTAACGTGCTGCTGGTGCATGAAACTCTCGATCAGGTGAAGGAGCCGCGTCTGGCCTGGATTTACAACGCCGGACAACGCCGCGTCCGACGCGCCCCGCAAGTGGCCTATGACGGCCCGGGTACGGCCGCCGATGGTCTGCGTACTTCGGACAACTTCGACATGTTTTCCGGCGCGCCGGATCGCTATGACTGGAAACTGGTCGGCAAGAAGGAAATGTATATCCCGTACAACAGCTACAAGCTCGACTCGCCAAAACTCAAGTACGACGACATCGTCAAGGCGGGCCACATCAATCAGGACCTCACCCGTTATGAATTGCACCGGGTCTGGGAAGTGATCGGCACGGTCAAGCCGAACGAACGCCACATCTACGCCAAACGCCACATGTACATCGATGAAGACAGCTGGCAGGTCGCGCTGGCCGATCACTACGATGGTCGCGGGCAACTGTGGCGCGTTGCCGAGGGCCACTCGCAGTATTACTACGATCACCAGACCCAGGCGTACACCCTCGAAGCGCTCTACGACATCATTGCCGGCCGCTACATCGCGCTGGGGATGAAGAACGAAGAGAAGCACAGTTTCGAGTTCGGCTTCGAAGCCAAGGCTGCCGACTACACACCATCGGCCTTGCGCGCCGAGGGCGTACGGTAACGGTTTGGATACCTGGGCAGTACAAAAGGCGACCGCACGGTCGCCTTTTTTATGGCCGTCAATCAGCGCGCTGAATGTTTATCAACAAGTGCCGGGGAGAGGACTAGGGTGACGGCACAATGATAAAAAGGCTCAGCCGATGACCGCCATGACAGCGTGCCTGGATCGACCCGGATTTCTGCCCAGACTCTCCTGCAAACATCAGCCACGCGAGCGTTTGAGCGCACCATTACTTGCGTCGACGGCGCGCGTCCGGTTGCTGTGTGCTCCCGCCGGAAGCGGTAAAACCGCGCTGCTTGCCGAGTGTCTGTTGCAGGCTCCTGAGCATTGTTCGGTGCACTGGTTACCCTTGGCTGGTAGCGCTTTGAGCGTCGACGTTTTTTACCAGCGGTTGGCGGATACGCTGGGGCTGGACGACGCAACCGAACCCGGGCTCATCTCGGCCCTGACGCGCTGGTCGATGCCGACCTGGCTGTTTATCGATGATTACTGCCGACATCCCGAACCAGCGCTGGACGCCTTGCTTGATCGCTTGCTGGCAGTGAGCAGCCCGGCGCTGGTCTGGTGGATCAGTTCGCGTCGACGCCCCCTCTGCAACTGGCCGCGGCTGCTGCTCGACGATGCGTTGTACGAATGCGAGAGCGCAACGCTGGCACTGACTCAGGATGAAGTCGCCGCAGCCCTCGGGCATTTACCTCTGGAACAGGCTGCGAGCGTCGCCGCACGAATCATCCAGCGCACCGCCGGGTGGTGCGCCGGGGTGCGCATGGTTCTGCTGCAAAAATGCGACTGGGCCCAGGGTCAGCCAGCTGCGCAGCGAGCGGACACCCTGCTCGATTATCTGCAGCACGAATTGTTCAGCGGTCTGACGCCGGAGCTGATTGAGGCCTGGCGGGTGCTTGCACACCTGCCGCGCTTCAATGCGCAATTGTGCGATCACCTTTTCGGAGCCGGGGAGGGCGCTGAAGGTTTGCGCACGTTGCAGACGCTCGGTTGCTTCATTGAGCCCTGGCAGGCGTCCGTCGACTGGTGGCGGGTCTTTCCACCGTTGGCTCAGGTGATGCAAACCGAACCCTGGCCCGCAGGTCGATCATGGCATCGCCGCGCCTGTCAGTGGTTTGCGGCCAGGGAAGACTGGCGTTGCGCGTTTGAACAGGCGCTGCTTGCCGAGGAATACGAAACGGCGGTGAGCCTGTTGCAGCATTTCAGCTTCGAGCAATTGTTTGAAGAGCAGACCGTGGTGCTGCTGTTGCGTTTGTACGGATCCCAGGCCGGAGAGCTGACGACCAGTACCCCGCACCTGGTCGGGTTGATCGCCAGCGCATTGCTTTTTGCCGGGCGTTTCGAGCAGGCGCGTCAGTGCATACAGCATTTGTCGAGGTTCTCGCCTCAGCCCTGCATGGCGCAGCAACGCCAACTGATCGCGCAGTGGCAAGCGCTGCAGGGCTGGTTGCTGCACCTGGAAGGACGTATGGCCTTGGCACATGCGCATTTCAGCCAGGCGCTGGATGAACTTGATGTCGACCGTCAGGTTGCCCGGATCATGTGTTTGTCGGGGTTGACTCAGCAAGCGCTCTTGCAAGGCCAGCTCGACGTCGCGCATACCTTCAACCGACAGGCACTGTGTTTGGCGCGGGCGCAAGGTTCGCTGGTGTGCGAGGCATTGCTTGAACTCGATCATGCGCAATTGCTGGAACAGCGTGGCGCGGCATGCCGGGCCGAGAGTCTGCTGGCCGGTGTCGATGACCTGCTTGGCCGACAACTCAACCGGCTGACCCCGTTGCGTGGAAGAATCGCGCTCCGTCGCGGGCGCCTCGCCTTGAGTCAGGGACTGGACGCGGCGGCCGCAGAATTTTTCCGCTCAGGCCTGGATGACTGCCGACGCAACCACGACAAGCGTGCCTTGTATGGCTATCTGGGGCTGGCGCAGTTGGCGGCGAGTCAGACCGATTATGAAAAGGCCTTCGTCTGGCTGCGCGATGCCGAGCGACTGATGCAGCAGCGACAGATTCCGGATACGGTTTACCGCGGCGTCATGTTGCAAGTGAGCAGTCTTATCTGGCTGCAGCAAGGGCGTGCCGACCTGGCCTGCGAGGCGATGACACGTCTTTTGCGCCATTATCAAGGTGCCGATGCGGTGCAGGCTCCACCGGCCACGCTTGAATTGATTCCCCGGGTCGAATACTTGTTGATCATTGCGCGAGTCGGGACAGACACGGCGTGCAATCCGATAGCCGACCTGCAACGTCTCCTTGAAGCGGCGCAACGATGCCGCATGGTCTCGCTGGAAACCGAATTACGTTTCGCGTTGGCGCAAGTAGCGTTTTTGCTCGGCGACCGGCCTACTGCCTGCGAGCAATTACAGCAAGGTCTTCAATTGGTCGGTCAGCACGACTTGTATCAGGCGTTGCGCGAACTCAAATTGCGTCAACAAGATCTTTTGAACGCGTTGGGCAATCCTGTTGAAAGCAGTTGCGCGCAGAACCCAAGTCGTCACGAAGTGCTCAGTCAACGCGAACGGGAAGTGCTTTGTCTGATCGCACGAGGTCATTCCAACCAACAAGTTGCCGATCAATTGTTTATTTCTTTGCACACGGTGAAGACTCACGCACGGAGGATAAATGCAAAGTTGGGTGTCAAGCGTCGTACCCAGGCAGTGGCGAGCGCGAAGTTTTTGGGGCTTGAGCTGAATTGAGTTAGTTGCAGGCATGCGAGTGGCTTGTAGCTCTATATTTTCAAAGAAGCTGCTTGTCCGTTTCATACCCCATGCGCCAACTAACGGCCCGCGTCGCCGCCAGCAAGCGCTGCGCCGCCGGGCCGTTTTCGTCGGCGTGAAACAGCGAGGTCGGGCCAACGATGGTCAGCACTGCGGCGATCTGTCCGACCGCATTGAACACCGGTGCCGACAGCGCATCCACCCCCGGCATCAACAAACCGTGCACATGATGCAGACCGCGCTCGCGGATTTGTTCGCACAGTTTCGTGTAAGCCATCTCGTCCTTGAGCGGATGCCCGGCGGCGGCGACTTCCATTTCGCGCAAGTCATCGGTTTCCCGATGCGGCAGGTAGGCGCTGAACACAAGCCCGGTCGAGGAGCTGAGCAGCGGCAATACCGAGCCCAATTGCGTTACCACAGTCACCGCGCGCACAGCCGGTTCGATATGCACCACGGTCGCACCTTGGTTGCCCCATACCGCCAGAAAGCAGGTTTCATTGAGTTCGTCGCGCAACTCGGACAAGGGCAGGGCGGCGACTTTCAGCACGTCCATGCTGTTGAGGGCGGCGAGGCCGACGCGCAGCGCTTCCCGGCCCAGACCGTAATGGTTGGTCGCAGCGTTCTGCTCGGCAAAACCTGAAGCGATCAACGCTTGCAGATAACGATGCACCTTGCTCGCCGGCATCTGCACGTGCTCGGCCAGGCGCGACAATGACGTCGATGGCGACAGCTCGGCCAGCGCCTTGAGGATGTCAGTGCCGACCTCGGCGGAGCGGACTTTCTGTTTGCCGTTGCTGTCGCTGGTTTTTTCCATGGGCTGGCGGTTCCGGTTCGAATGGGCGTCTTTATAGCTTGACGCTGGATAGCGAGCAAATTACGTTATGCGTAATCAGATTACGATAATAACAACCCCGGCGTGCCGAGACCTCTTAGCCAGAGCGATGGGCCACTGCCGACTCCCTGTTCAGGAGGCTCCATGAACTCCGATTCAACCGCTCAGGCCTTGGCGTATCAGTCCGGGTTCGGCAACGAATTCAGCTCTGAAGCGTTGCCCGGCGCGCTGCCCGTTGGCCAGAATTCTCCGCAAAAAGCCCCGTACGGCCTCTACACCGAATTGTTTTCCGGCACCGCGTTCACCATGGCCCGCAGCGAAGCGCGGCGTACGTGGATGTACCGGATTCAGCCGTCGGCCAATCACCCGGCCTTCGTCAAACTCGAGCGGCAAATCGCCGGCGGCCCGCTGGGCGAGGTGACGCCCAATCGCCTGCGCTGGAACCCGCTGGATATTCCGGCCGAACCGACCGATTTCATCGACGGGCTGGTGAGCATGGCCGCCAATGCCAGCGCGGAAAAACCGGCCGGAATCAGCATTTACAATTACCTCGCCAACCGTTCGATGGAGCGCGTGTTCTTCAATGCTGATGGTGAATGGTTGGTGGTGCCGCAACTCGGCCGTCTGCGTATCGCCACTGAATTGGGCGTGCTGGAAGTCGCACCGTTGGAGATCGCCGTGCTGCCGCGCGGTCTGAAATTCCGCGTTGAACTACTCGACGCGCAGGCGCGTGGCTATATCGCCGAAAACCATGGCGCGCCGCTGCGCCTGCCGGACCTGGGCCCGATCGGCAGCAATGGGCTGGCCAATCCGCGGGATTTTCTCAGCCCGGTCGCCGCTTACGAAAACCTGCAGCAACCGACCACGCTGGTGCAGAAATTCCTTGGCCAGTTGTGGGGCACGGAACTCAATCATTCGCCGCTCAACGTTGTCGCCTGGCATGGCAACAACGTGCCGTACAAATATGATCTGCGCCGCTTCAACACGATCGGCACGGTCAGCTTCGATCATCCCGATCCTTCGATCTTCACCGTGCTGACCTCGCCAACCAGCGTGCACGGCTTGGCCAACCTCGACTTCGTGATTTTCCCGCCGCGCTGGATGGTCGCCGAGAATACCTTCCGTCCGCCGTGGTTCCACCGCAACCTGATGAACGAATTCATGGGCCTGATCCAGGGCGAATACGACGCCAAGGCCGAGGGCTTCGTGCCGGGCGGCGCGTCATTGCATAGTTGCATGAGCGCCCACGGCCCGGATGGCGAAACCTGCACCAAAGCGATCAACGCCGAACTCAAACCGGCGAAGATCGACAACACCATGGCCTTCATGTTCGAGACCAGCCAGGTACTGCGCCCCAGTCGCTTCGCCCTCGAATGCCCGCAATTGCAACCTTCTTACGACGCTTGCTGGGCCACGCTGCCCGCCACGTTCGACCCGACCCGGAGATAACCCATGACGCAGAATTCCATCACCCGCAGTTGGGTCGCCTCGGCCAACGGCCATGCTGATTTTCCGTTACAGAACCTTCCGCTCGGTGTGTTCAGCCGTGAAGGTTCTGCGCCGCGCGCTGGGGTTGCGATTGGCGCGCACATCTTCGATCTGCAAGTAGCGCTGGAAGCCGGGCTGTTCGATGGTGCTGCGCGCAGTGCTGTCGAAGCCATGCACGGCGGTCAGTTGAATGCGTTTTTCGAACTCGGTCGCGAGGCACGGATTGCCTTGCGCACGCGTTTGCTGGAATTGTTCAGCGAAGGCAGCACCGTGCGCGGCAGTATCGAAGCGCAGGGGGCAAAACTGTTGCCTCTGGCTGCCGATTGCCAGATGCACCTGCCAGCACGCATCAGCGACTACACCGACTTCTATGTCGGCATCGAACACGCGCAAAATGTCGGCAAACTGTTTCGCCCAGACAATCCGTTGCTGCCCAACTACAAGCACGTACCGATCGGCTATCACGGCCGCGCCTCGACCGTGCGCGTATCCGGCACCGACGTGCGGCGCCCGAAAGGCCAGACCCTGCCGGCCGGTCAGACTGAACCGGTCTTTGGCCCCTGCGCGCGTCTGGACTACGAACTGGAACTGGGCATCTGGATCGGCCCGGGCAACGAGATGGGCGACTCGATCGCCATTGGCGATGCCGCGCAGCATATCGCCGGTTTCTGCCTGCTCAACGATTGGTCGGCGCGCGATATCCAGGCTTGGGAATATCAGCCGCTGGGGCCGTTTCTGTCGAAGAGTTTCATCACCAGCGTGTCGCCCTGGGTGGTGACGGCCGAAGCGCTGGAGCCGTTCCGCACCGCGCAACCAGCGCGTCCGCAAGGCGATCCGCAGCCGCTGCCGTATCTGTTCGATAAACGCGATCAGGACGGCGGAGCCTTCGACATCGAGCTGGAAGTGCTGCTGCTCACCGAAGCCATGCGCGAGCAGAACCTGCCGGCCCATCGTCTGACCTTGAGCAACACCCGCTACATGTACTGGACGGTCGCGCAGATGGTCGCGCATCACAGCGTCAACGGCTGCCAGTTGCAGGCCGGTGATCTGTTCGGCTCGGGCACCTTGTCCGGCCCCGATAGCGGTCAGTTCGGCAGCCTGCTGGAAATCACCGAGGGCGGCAAAAAGCCGATCGAGCTGGCGTCTGGCGAGGTACGTAAATTCCTTGAAGACGGTGACGAAATCATTCTGCGCGCACGCTGCGCCCGTGACGGTTTTGCCTCGATCGGCTTTGGCGAATGCCGCGGCAAAGTGCTGGCGGCGCGCTGACGGGAGCAGCTCATGGATCTCTATACCTATTACCGTTCGACCTCGTCGTACCGGGTGCGCATTGCGCTGGCGCTCAAGGGCCTGGAATATCACGCGCTGCCGGTCAACCTGATCGCGCCGGCGGGCGGCGAACATCGGCAAGCGGCGTATCTGGCGCTCAATCCGCAGGGCCGGGTGCCGGCCTTGCGCACCGATGGCGGCGCCTTGCTGATTCAGTCGCCAGCGATCATCGAATATCTCGAGGAACGTTATCCACAGGTGCCGTTGCTGCCGGATGATCTCGTCGCCCGTGCGCAAGTGCGTGGCGTGGCGGCGGTGATCGGTTGCGATGTGCATCCGCTGCACAACGTCAGCGTGCTCAATCGCCTGCGCCAGTCGGGGCAGGACGAGCCGCAGGTGGTCGAGTGGATCAGCCACTGGATCAGTCAGGGCCTGGCGACGGTGGAGCAGTTGATCGGTGAGAGTGGATTCTGTTTCGGTGAATGGCCGTGTGTGGCGGATGTCTATCTGATCCCGCAGTTGTATGCGGCTGAGCGCTTCAATGTGAGCCTTGAGGCATTTCCGAAAATCCGCCGGGTTGCGGCGTTGGCGGCGGAGCATCCGGCGTTCCTCAAGGCGCATCCGGCCAACCAGCCTGACACCCCGTAACTCTGCAGGCTCACTCCTACAGAGATCAGCGGCGTGCAAAAGAATCATAAAAACAAGACAGGTACCTTGCGATGCACAACCAGATTGCCAGCTTTCGCGCGGCACTCGACGCCCGCCCTGTGTCCCGTTATCAATGGTTGCTCTTGATCCTGCTGGCGCTGCTGCTGGTCACCGACGGCTATGACGCCCAGGTGCTCGGTTATGTGGTGCCGGCATTGGCCCAGGACTGGGGTCTGGAGAAATCGGCGTTCGGGCCGGTGTTCAGTGCCAACCTGCTCGGTCTCACCCTTGGTTCTCTCGCGGTGACACCACTGGCTGACCGCTTTGGCGTGCGGCGCATTCTGCTTGCCTGCGTGTTGATCTACGCGACGCTGACTGTGCTGATGGTCTTCGCCGACTCGCTGAACAGCCTGATGATCGCGCGCTTTATCTGCGGCATCGGCATGGGCGGGGCGATGCCCAGCGCCATGGCGCTGATGTCGGAATATTCGCCACCGCGCTTGCGCACCTTGATGGTGACGCTCGCGGCCTGCGGCTTTTCCTTCGGCGGGGCGGCCGGCGGTTTTGTCGCCGCCGGGTTTATCGACCGGTTCGGCTGGCAAGCGGTGTTCCTCGCCGGTGGCGTCACGCCACTGCTGCTGTTTCCATTCCTGTGGTGGATGCTGCCGGAGTCACTGCCGCGTCTGCTGCGTGACGCACCACCGTATGCGCGGCTGCGCAAAGTCAGCGCGCGGATGCTGCCGGACTGGCAGCCGCCGGTAGCCAGCGTCGAGCAGAACGAGCGCGAACAGGGCAGCAAACTGACTGTCGTGGAGTTGTTTCGTAACGGCTACGCACGGCCGACCTTGCTGATCTGGGCCACATTTTTCGTCAGCCTTATTCTGCTGTATTTCATGATCAGTTGGCTGCCTTCATTGCTGCTGGAAAGCGGCCTGAAGCTCAACGAAGCCAATCTGGTGACCTCGATGTTCCTGTTCGCCGGCACGCTTGGCGCGATCTGCATGGCCTGGTTCGCTGATCGCTTGAAGCACAAAGTGCGTCTGTTGTCCGGCGTGTTGGCCGGCGCGGCGCTGTGCACGATCCTGCTCGGTCTCAATCACGACAATCCGCGCTATCTAGTCGCCTGCGTATTCGCGGCCGGGTTCTGCATCATCGGCGGGCAACTGACGCTGAATGCGTTTGCCAGCAATTTCTACCCGGCGCACGTGCGCGCCACCGGCACCGGATGGGCCTTGGGCGTGGGGCGCTTCGGATCGATTCTCGGGCCGTTGTTCGGCAGCCTGTTGCTGGCGTTGCACATACCGGTGGCGCAGATTTTCTTTTTCTGCGCGATTCCAGCGGTCATCGCCGCACTGTTGATCATCCAGGTTCGCGCGCCTTCCGAGGCCAGGCAAAGTCCTGCGGGAGCCAGCCTGCTGGCGAAGAGCGATAGCGCGGTCTGACGGATAGACCGAGTCGCCCGCATCGCTAGCAGGGCTAGCTGCTCCCACATGAAATCGCGCATAACCATAGGTCGAGTGTCAGCTCGCCAGCCCTTCAAATCAAAAGCCCCTCACCCTAGCCCTCTCCCGGAGGGAGAGGGGACTGACCGTGGTGGATGCGAAAAGTACGCCGACCTGGAATATCGAGTGGAATGCAAATTTTGA
This sequence comes from Pseudomonas sp. 15C, assembly GCF_055484735.1. Classification (NCBI taxonomy): domain Bacteria; kingdom Pseudomonadati; phylum Pseudomonadota; class Gammaproteobacteria; order Pseudomonadales; family Pseudomonadaceae; genus Pseudomonas; species Pseudomonas sp. 15C. Next base: position 26,794 of record NZ_JBUDGD010000064.1, read on the forward strand.
ATCCAACCCAAATCGGCTCCCTCTCCCTCCGGGAGAGGGCTGGGGTGAGGGGCGAATCCACCGCAAATCCAAAGCCAACCCGCTCCGCTCTTCACCACTCAACAATGAGCGCCAGCTCGAGTGCTCTTGATCTTGCCTAACCGGCGACATCGGAAGGCTGAGCGGAGGGATTGATCCGGGCGTGGGAGCGCAGCGACCGTACGACGAAGTCGTACACAGCGGAAGTAGGTGCAGCGAAGCAA
>NZ_JBUDGD010000065.1:0-26640 GCF_055484735.1 Pseudomonas sp. 15C
TACGGTTTGCTTCGCTGCACCTCCTTCCGCTGTGTACGACTTCGTCGTACGGTCGCTGCGCTCCCACGCCCGGATCAATCCCTCCACTCAGCCTTCCGACGTCGCCGGTTAGGCAAGATCAAGATCAAGAGCACTCGAGCTAACGCTCATTGTTGAGTGGTTAGAAGCGGTGTTTGGCTTTTGATTTGTGGTGTGGCTGCCCCTCACCCCAGCCCTCTCCCGAGGGAGAGGGAGCCGATCTTTGGGCTTTTCAGAATTTGTGTTCGACTCGGTATTCAGGTCGGCGTTGCTCTTGCATCCCCCACGGTCAGTCCCCTCTCCCTCCGGGAGAGGGCTAGGGTGAGGGGCTTTTGATTTTCAGCTGACTTCAAGCACCACCCAGCTTCCTGATATCACCGCTGGACCAAGATCAAAACTGCATCGAAATCATTTGCTCCTACACTGTGCAATCTGTGCGATCTTCTCGCGATTGGCCTTTGTCGGAGTTGTTTGATGCTGTCTCTGCTGACCGAACATCCGCTGTTTAGCGCGTTTATCCTGATCCTGCTCGATCTTGGTCTGTGGCGGTTGATCAGTTCCCGTGGCAGTGAGTGGAAGCTGTTGGTGCGGGTGGTGATTTTTGCGTTGTTCAGTGTGTTGCTGTTCAACGAAGGGCTCAATCCGATGGAGCCGGCGCCGTGGGCGGAGAATGTGCCTTTGCATCTGGCGGCGACCGGGTTGCAGATCGGTTGGTGGCTGTTCGGTGCGCGGACGCTGACGGTGTTGATCGGTGCGGTGATGATGCAGCGGGTCGGGCATACCGGGCGGCTGTTGCAGGATCTGCTCGGGGCGGTGATTTTTCTGGTCGCGATCATTGCGGCACTGGCCTATGTGCTCGATCTGCCGATCAAAGGCGTGCTCGCGACCTCTGGCGCGTTGGCGATCATTGTCGGCCTGGCGTTGCAGAGCACGCTCAGCGACGTGTTCTCGGGGATCGTCCTCAATACCACCAAGCCTTATCAGTTGGATGACTGGATTTCCATTGACGGCACCGAGGGCCGGGTGACCGATATCGATTGGCGCGCCACGCGTCTGCAAACCAGCCAGGGCAGCATGGCGGTGATTCCCAACTCGTTGGCGGCCAAAGCCAAGATCATCAATTTCAGCCGGCCAAGCAATATGTTCGGCGTCGCGGTCAGCGTGCAGGTCAGCCCGCATGCGCGACCCAGTGCGGTGATCGAGGCGCTGGAGCGGGCGATGCAGGGTTGTCGGCAATTGCTCGACACGCCGGCACCGAGCGTGGCGCTGAAAAACTCAGCCAGCGCTGGCGCGGAGTATGAAATCAGCGGGTTTGTCGCGTCGATGGGCGAGAAGCGTGTGGTGCGCAATCAGCTGTTCGATCTGGCGTATCGGCATTTGCAGGCGTCCGGAGTCAATCTGCTGTCGAGCAATGAAACCAGCATCGCGCCGCACTTGTCGCGCCCACGGGCGTTGCTCGACAGTTCGCCGATCTTCTCGACCCTGCGCGAGGAAGAGAAGGACACCTTCAGCCAGAACATGAGCCTGCAAACCTTCCGCGCCGGCGAGATCATTCTGGCGGGCGGGGAGGTCAGCGATCATTTGTTCATCATCGAGTCCGGCGTGGTCTCGGTGACATTGAAGCGCCACGGCACGACGTTCGAATCCGGACGCATGGGCCCGGGCGAGGTGATCGGCGAAGCGGGAATCCTGTCTGACACCGCGCTGCCGGCGGACTTCTCGGCGAAGACGTTCTGCGCCTTGTACCGCATTGAAAAGTCCTATCTGAAACCTTGTCTGGATGCCCGTCACGACATCCACGACGCAATGCAGGCCTTGCTCGATTTCCGCCTGCACAAGGCGCAAGCGCTGACCGAGGAAGTCCCCGCGGTTGCGCCAAAACGCGGCTTTCTGCAATGGCTGCGCAATCGCGCCTGAGGTCACCGCTGTTATCGAATGCAACCTGCGCGGCGCTCCCGGGGTCACTATTGGCATACCCACTGGCCGGAGTTGCAGACGATGAAAAACCTGCGGATCGCCACCTTCAACGTCAACGGCATGCGTGCGCGGCTGCCGAATCTGCTGGAATGGCTCAAGCGCGAGCAACCGGACATCGTTTGCCTGCAAGAGCTCAAATCGGTGGACAGCGCCTTTCCCGCCGCCGAGCTGGAAGCGGCCGGTTACGGCGCGATCTGGCAGGGCCAGGCATCGTGGAACGGCGTGGCGATTCTGGCGCGCGATGCGCAACCGCTGGAGAGTCGGCGCGGGCTGCCGGGCGACCCCGATGACACCCACAGCCGCTACATCGAAGCGGCGGTGCACGGCGTGCTGGTCGGCTGCCTGTACCTGCCCAACGGCAACCCGCAACCGGGGCCAAAATTCGATTACAAACTGGCGTGGTTCGAACGGCTGATCACCTACGCCAAAGACCTGCAAAGCGGCGATCATCCGGTGGTGCTGGCCGGCGACTACAACGTCGTGCCCACCGACATGGACATCTACAACACCCGCTCATGGCTCAAGGATGCCTTGCTGCAACCCGAGAGTCGCGAGTGCTACCAACGGCTGCTCGATCAAGGCTGGACCGATTCGCTGCGTCATCTGTATCCCGAGGAACGCATTTATACGTTCTGGGACTACTTTCGCCAGCACTGGCAAACCAACTCCGGCCTGCGCATCGATCATCTGCTGCTCAACCCGGCACTGAGCCCGTATCTGCAGGACGCCGGGGTAGACGCCTGGGTGCGTAACGAGCCGCATGCCAGCGACCATGCGCCAACGTGGATTCGCATTGGCTCGCGCAAGAAGCGCTGATGGCAATTGGCGAAATCAATTGTCGAAAAGTGCGCGCGATCCGTATACATGGCGAGCAGCAACGCAGTGATCTGCGACCTCCCTGCATAAGGATCGAGCAATGAGCGCGCCACGCCTGAACCATCTGAAACTGTACCTGCAACGCCTGGGGTTCGATTCAGCGCCGCCCGCGACGCTGGAGACGCTGCGCCAATTACAGTTGCGTCATACCGGCGTGTTTCCCTTCGAGAATCTGGCGACTATCGCCGGCGCGCCAGTGCTGATCGATCTGCCGTCCATTGAACAGAAAATCCTGCTGGGTGGTCGCGGCGGTTATTGCTACGAACTCAATCACCTGTTCTTCGCGCTGTTGCTGGAGCTGGGCTTTGACGCACGGGCAATCAGCGGGCGCGTGGTGATGAATCAGCCCGAAGGCAGCTGGACGGCACGTACCCATCGTTTGAGCCTGGTGACAATCGACGGCGAGCGCTACATCACGGACGTCGGCTTCGGCGGCATGGTCCCCACCGCACCTTTACTGCTCGACACCGAAACCGAACAAGCGACCCCGCACGAACCCTATCGCCTCGAACACCAGGCCGGTGGCTACATGCTCCGTGCCAACGTCGCCGGCGAGTGGCGGCCCATGTACCTGTTCGACCTGCAACGTCAGGAGGACATCGATTACACCGTCGGCAACTGGTACGTCTCGACGCATCCGGAATCACCGTTCACTCAGCGGCTCATGGTTGCCCGTACTGGCGATGGCTGGCGCAAGACGCTGAACAACGGCAGCTTCGCTATCCATTACACGGGCGCGGAGAGTGAGCGGCGCGAGGTGACCGAGGTTGACGAGTTAATTGACGTGCTGCAACGCGAGTTTGGCCTTGATGTGAGTAATTTGCCGCGCATTCGCCAGGCACTGGCGCGGGTGATGATGCCTGTCGCAGCCTAAGGTTTGACGTCCGGTTCGAGCACGCGACGGATTTCGCCGATCGCGGCCGAAAGCTTCCTTTCCAGACTCTTCAAATCACTGGCCGTAATGCCTTTTTTGAATTGCCCGCTCAGGCCTGAATCATCCGGCTGTTGCTGGCGGGCGGTGTCGAGCAAGGCTTGGCGCAGCGTGTTGTTGATGACCGTCTGATAGCCGAACCCCTCATGTTCCGCAGCCGTACGCGCCGCTTCGATTACCACGTCATCCAGCATGATGGTGATGCGGGTCTTGCCTTTGTGGGGCGCCACTGCGCCGCGTTTGCCCGGGGAAAAGTCATATTCGTCTTGCATGGTCCAAGCCTCCTGAAAACAGGCACGTCGTTCGCTCGGTGTGGCGAGGCGTGCGGAAATGATTCAAACGACATTATGCATACTTTATATGTATAAAAAGGAGCGCGATCGCACCGCCGGTCGCCATGAACACTTCAGCCTAGTGGTGATGGGCACGGACGCTGTCAGGGATTTGTTGCCGGATTTGTGAGGGCAGAAGCCGCAGGCTAGAAGGTTGGGTGGCTAGCTAACCATTATGTGACTGATAAGTTGTATACAACTCTATGGACATTTGTCACAGGTATTGAATACAGTGTGCGCATAACAAAAACCAGGGAACCCCCCACCATGAAAACGCCCCATGTTTCACACCCACGGCCCGAGGACGAAAATCTCGGGGTCGGCGCGAATATGGCTTACGGCCTGCAACATGTGCTGACCATGTACGGCGGTATCGTTGCGGTGCCGCTGATCATCGGCCAGGCGGCCGGCCTGTCGCCGGCGGACATCGGTTTGTTGATTGCTGCTTCATTGTTTGCGGGGGGGCTGGCGACGCTGCTGCAAACCCTGGGTCTGCCGTTTTTTGGCTGTCAGTTGCCGCTGGTGCAGGGCGTGTCGTTTTCCGGCGTGGCGACCATGGTCGCGATCGTCAGCAGTGGCGGGGAGGGCGGCTTCCAGTCGGTGCTCGGCGCGGTGATTGCGGCGTCCTTGATAGGGCTGTTGATTACCCCGGTGTTCTCGCGCATTACCAAGTTCTTTCCACCGCTGGTCACGGGCATCGTGATCACCACGATCGGCCTGACGCTGATGCCAGTGGCGGCACGTTGGGCCATGGGCGGCAACAGTCATGCGCCGGACTTCGGCAGCATGCAGAACATCGGTCTGGCGGCGGTCACGCTGGTGCTGGTGTTGCTGTTGAGCAAGGTCGGCAGTGCGACCATTTCGCGCCTGTCGATCCTGTTGGCCATGGTGATCGGCACGGTGCTGGCGGTGTTCCTCGGCATGGCGGATTTCTCCAGCGTCACCACCGGACCGATGTTCGGCTTCCCGACTCCGTTTCACTTCGGCATGCCGACCTTCCACTTCGCCGCCATCCTGTCGATGTGCATCGTGGTCATGGTGACGCTGGTGGAAACCTCGGCGGACATTCTGGCGGTCGGTGAGATCATCGGCACCAAGGTCGATTCCAAGCGCCTGGGCAATGGCTTGCGCGCGGACATGCTGTCGAGCATGTTTGCACCGATCTTCGGTTCGTTCACCCAGAGCGCCTTTGCGCAGAACGTCGGTCTGGTGGCAGTGACCGGCATCAAGAGCCGTTATGTGGTGGCCACGGGCGGTCTGTTTCTGGTGATCCTCGGCCTGCTGCCGTTCATGGGCCGGGTCATTGCCGCGGTGCCGACTTCGGTGCTCGGCGGGGCCGGTATCGTGTTATTCGGTACGGTGGCCGCCAGTGGTATTCGCACCTTGTCCAAGGTGGACTACCGCAACAACGTCAACCTGATCATCGTCGCCACCTCGATCGGTTTCGGCATGATCCCGATTGCCGCGCCGAGTTTCTACGACCAGTTCCCGAGCTGGTTCGCGACGATTTTCCATTCGGGTATCAGTTCGTCGGCGATCATGGCGATCCTGCTCAACCTGGCGTTCAACCACTTCACCGCCGGTAACTCGGATCAGCAATCGGTGTTTGCCGCAGCGGAGGAGCGCACCTTGCGCTACCGCGATCTGGCCGCGCTGCGTGAAGGCGATTACTTCAGCGATGGCAAGCTGCATGACTGCGATGGCAAGGAAGTGCCGGTGATCGAGCCTGATGAACACGACCCTGGGCACGGTGCAGCGAAAGTGCAGATCAAGAGCAGCGAACACGTTTGACGGCGGCGACTGAATAGAAAAGGGCCGATCTGTCCTGGACAGATCGGCCCTTTTCATTGGGGCTTTTCGAGCGCCCACAAAAAAGCCCCTGAATCTTTCGATTCAGGGGCTTTGCTATTTGGCTCCACAACCTGGACTCGAACCAGGGACCCAATGATTAACAGTCATTTGCTCTACCAACTGAGCTATTGCGGAATTGGTGCGTATGTTACTGATTTAAAAAGACTAGTCAAGCGCCTGATGCAAAATTGCAGGAATCTTCGGGACAGACGGTGATTTGTCAGCGATTGGCGGTTACCAGAAAAGCCCCATAGGTCTACCATGACCGCCCGGAAGTGGTCACACGCGCTGCCGGCCATCAGCCGCAAAGGTACGCGCCATGCCTCTAATCACTCGCAACACCGAGGTGCTCGCATGAGCACTGCACAAATCAGCCTGCCAAAAGGGATCGGCCCGCACGCGGAAAAACTCTTCGATGCAATCGCCGGGGCCAGCACTGCCGAAGAACTGAACCGCGCTGGCGGCAAGGCCGAAGGGTTCGTCCTCGGGCTTGAAAGCAGCAAGACCATCAAGAGCCAAGTGGCCGAATCGCTGTATGTGATTTACGACGATGCCGCCGCTCAGCGCTCGGATGAACTGGCTTAACTGCCGAAAGTAATCGTGCCCAGCATCAGCTTGGCATAGGCCGCCGTTGCCGCCAGTTGCACCAGCCACAGGGCCAGGCCACCGAGGAATACCCCGGTGGCGACTTGCAGCACCAGGCTCTTTTCGCGTTTGGCCGAGGCGCGCGGGATGAAATCATCCAGATCGTCACGGTCGGCGCGCAGGTTGTCGTTTTTCATGGGGTTCTCACAAAATGCTCGAATGTACACAAAACCCTGTAGGAGTGAGCCTGCTTGCGATAGCGGTGTGTCAGTCATACCTATTCAGGCTGAAAAAACGCTATCGCGAGCAGGCTCACTCCTACAGTTGGAATTGTGTGCAGTCTAGAGGTTACGGGGCGTTGTCAGAGACAAATAAAAACGGGAAGCCTTGAAGGCTTCCCGTTTTTCATCAAGCTGCGTGATCAGATGACCTGAACAATCGCATCCGTCACAGCCTTGATGTTGCTCTGGTTCAACGCCGCCACGCAGATGCGACCGGTGTCCAGAGCGTAGATGCCGAACTCGTTGCGCAGGCGATGAACCTGTTCAGTGGTCAGGCCCGAGTAGGAGAACATGCCGCGCTGACGGCCGACGAAGCTGAAATCACGGCCCGGCGCTTTCTCTGCCAGCAGATCGACCATTTGCGTGCGCATGCCGCGAATACGCAGACGCATTTCCGCCAGTTCGGCTTCCCACTGCGCGCGCAGTTCAGGGCTGTTCAGCACGGCGGCGACGATGCTTGCACCGTGGGTCGGCGGGTTGGAGTAGTTGGTGCGGATCACGCGTTTGACTTGCGACAGCACGCGCGCGCTTTCTTCCTTCGATTCGCTGATGATCGACAGCGCGCCAACGCGCTCGCCGTACAGCGAGAACGACTTGGAGAACGAGCTGGAAACGAAGAAGGTCAGGCCGGACTCGGCGAACAGGCGCACCGCAGCGGCGTCTTCGTCGATGCCGTCGCCAAAGCCCTGGTAGGCCATGTCGAGGAACGGCACGTGGCCTTTGGCTTTGACCGCTTGCAGTACGTTGCTCCAGTCCGCCGGGCTCAGGTCGACGCCGGTCGGGTTGTGGCAGCAAGCGTGCAGGACAACGATCGAACCGTTCGGCAGCGCGTTGAGGTCTTCGAGCATGCCGGCACGGTTCACGTCGTGCGTGGCGGCGTCGTAGTAGCGGTAGTTCTGCACCGGGAAACCGGCGGTTTCGAACAGCGCGCGGTGGTTTTCCCAGCTTGGATCGCTGATTGCCACAACGGCGTTCGGCAGCAATTGCTTGAGGAAGTCAGCGCCGATTTTCAGTGCGCCGGTACCGCCGACGGCCTGAGTGGTGATGACGCGGCCAGCACTGATCAGCGGCGAGTCGTTACCGAACAGCAGCTTTTGCACGGCCTGGTCGTAGGCGGCGATGCCATCGATCGGCAGGTAACCGCGCGAAGCGTGTTGCGCGACGCGAATCGACTCGGCTTCGATCACCGCGCGCAGCAGTGGAATTCGCCCCTCTTCGTTGCAGTAGACACCCACGCCCAGGTTGACCTTGGTGGTCCGGGTATCGGCGTTGAATGCTTCGTTGAGGCCCAGGATTGGATCGCGGGGTGCCATTTCGACAGCGGAGAACAGGCTCATTATTGCGGCGGCTCTGAATGGGATATGGAGGGACGTGTCGCGCTCCAGCCGGATGCACTAGAGCGGTGCACAAACGGGGAGCTAGTATAGAGGCCATCAGCGCGCAATGGCGACAGGCGAATCGGTTTTTCCGGTAAGTTTTTCCGATTATTTCTTGACCGTTAGTCGATTGTCTTTGTCAGACTCTTTACCCGGATGTAGGACGTTTGCCTTGAAAGGTCAGGCAATCGCCACCACATTACGGACAATCCAGGTTTTTCTTGCGCGACATCGGTCGTTTGCGGTCGTCCCCGTGGTAATCCGTCTGACTCGGAACGCCGCGATTCCAGAGGTGTGTATGTCGGAATTCCAGCTAGTCACCCGCTTCGAGCCTGCCGGCGATCAGCCGGAAGCGATCCGCCAGATGGTCGAAGGCATCGAGGCCGGGCTGGCGCACCAGACGCTGCTCGGTGTGACCGGCTCGGGCAAGACCTTCAGCATCGCCAACGTCATCGCCCAGGTGCAGCGCCCGACGCTGGTACTGGCGCCGAACAAGACCCTGGCCGCGCAGTTGTATGGCGAGTTCAAGGCGTTCTTCCCGAACAACGCCGTCGAGTATTTCGTTTCTTATTACGACTATTACCAGCCGGAAGCCTACGTGCCGTCGTCCGACACCTTCATCGAGAAGGACGCGTCGATCAACGACCACATCGAGCAGATGCGTCTGTCCGCGACCAAAGCGTTGCTGGAGCGCAAGGATGCGATCATTGTCACCACGGTGTCGTGCATCTACGGTCTGGGCAGTCCGGAAACCTATTTGAAGATGGTGCTGCACGTCGATCGCGGCGACAAACTCGATCAGCGCGCGCTGCTACGGCGTCTGGCCGATCTGCAATACACCCGCAACGACATGGATTTTGCCCGAGCGACGTTCCGTGTGCGTGGCGATGTGATCGATATTTTCCCGGCGGAATCCGATCTGGAGGCGATCCGTATCGAGTTGTTCGATGACGAGGTCGAGAGCATTTCCGCGTTCGACCCGCTGACCGGCGAAGTCATTCGCAAGATGCCGCGTTTCACTTTTTATCCGAAGAGTCACTACGTGACGCCGCGCGAGACCTTGCTCGACGCCATCGAAGGCATCAAAGTCGAATTGCAGGAACGTCTGGAGTACCTGCGCAGCAACAACAAACTGGTTGAAGCCCAGCGTCTGGAGCAACGCACTCGCTTCGATCTGGAGATGATTCTCGAACTGGGTTACTGCAACGGCATCGAAAACTACTCGCGCTACCTGTCCGGGCGTCCGGCCGGTGCCGCGCCGCCAACGCTTTACGATTACCTGCCGGCCGATGCCTTGCTGGTCATCGACGAGTCCCACGTCAGCGTGCCGCAGGTCGGCGCGATGTATAAGGGCGACCGCTCGCGTAAAGAAACCCTGGTCGAATACGGCTTCCGTCTGCCTTCGGCGCTGGATAACCGGCCGATGCGTTTCGACGAGTGGGAAGGGGTCAGCCCGCAGACCATTTTCGTCTCGGCGACGCCGGGCAATTACGAGGCCGAACACGCCGGTCGCGTGGTCGAGCAAGTGGTGCGCCCGACCGGTCTGGTGGACCCGCAGGTCGAGGTGCGCCCGGCGCTGACCCAGGTCGATGACCTGCTCTCGGAAATCACCAAGCGCGTAGCGGTGGAAGAGCGCGTACTGGTTACGACGCTGACCAAGCGCATGGCCGAAGACCTCACCGATTACCTCGCCGACCACGGCGTGCGCGTGCGTTATCTGCACTCCGACATCGACACCGTCGAGCGCGTGGAGATCATCCGCGACTTGCGCCTTGGCGTGTTTGACGTGCTGGTCGGCATCAACCTGCTGCGCGAAGGCCTGGACATGCCGGAAGTGTCGCTGGTGGCGATTCTTGATGCCGACAAGGAAGGTTTCCTGCGTTCCGAGCGTTCGCTGATCCAGACCATCGGCCGCGCGGCACGTAACCTCAATGGCCGGGCCATTCTGTATGCCGATCGCATGACCGGTTCGATGGAACGGGCGATTGGCGAAACCGAACGCCGCCGCGAGAAGCAGATCGCTTTCAATCTCGAGAACGGCATCACTCCGAAGGGCGTGATCAAGGACGTCGCCGACATCATGGAAGGTGCCACTGTGCCGGGCTCGCGCAGCAAGAAGCGCAAAGGCATGGCCAAGGCTGCCGAAGAAAACGCCAAGTACGAAGCCGAACTGCGCTCGCCAAGCGAAATCACCAAACGCATCCGTGCGCTGGAAGAGAAGATGTACCAGCTGGCGCGGGATCTGGAGTTTGAAGCGGCGGCGCAGATGCGTGACGAGATTGCCAAATTGCGTGAGCGCCTTTTGACCGTCTGATCTGTAGGGGCTGCGCTGGCCTCATCGCTAGCAGGCTAGCTCACACACAGGAATCGTGCCCGCCACAAAACTCTGTGAGAGCTAGCCCTGCTAGCGATTGGGGTAACTCGGTTTCAGTGAGCCCCCCATGTCTGGCTTTAATACCCTGCCCGCTGGAGCCGGGCGGGTCTCGCCTGTTACCATTCGCCGCTTGATTGTTCTGCTTTTCATTTTTTTCGAGACATGCCATGACCACCGTCCGCACTCGCATCGCGCCATCGCCTACCGGGGACCCCCACGTAGGTACCGCTTACATCGCATTGTTCAACTACTGCTTTGCCAAGCAGCATGGCGGTGAGTTCATCCTGCGCATCGAAGACACCGACCAGTTGCGTTCGACCCGCGAGTCCGAACAGCAGATCTTCGACGCCCTGCGCTGGTTGGGCATCGACTGGAGCGAAGGCCCGGACGTCGGCGGCCCGCACGGCCCGTACCGGCAGAGCGAGCGCGGCGACATCTATCAGAAGTACTGCCAGCAACTGGTCGACATGGGCCATGCCTTCCCGTGCTTCTGCACCGCTGAAGAACTCGACCAGATGCGCGCCGAACAAATGGCTCGCGGCGAAACCCCGCGCTATGACGGCCGCGCGCTGCTGCTGTCGAAGGAAGAAGTCGCCGCGCGCCTCGCGGCCGGCGAACCTCACGTGATCCGCATGAAAGTGCCGAGCGAAGGCGTTTGCGTGGTGCCGGACATGCTGCGTGGCGACGTCGAGATCCCGTGGGATCGCATGGACATGCAAGTGCTGATGAAGACCGACGGTCTGCCGACGTACTTCCTCGCCAACGTGGTCGACGATCACCTGATGGGCATCACCCACGTGCTGCGCGGTGAAGAATGGTTGCCGTCGGCGCCGAAACTGATCCTGCTTTACGAGTACTTCGGCTGGGAACAGCCAGAGCTGTGCTACATGCCGCTGCTGCGTAACCCGGACAAGAGCAAGCTGTCCAAGCGCAAGAACCCGACTTCGGTGACGTTCTACGAGCGCATGGGCTTCATGCCCGAGGCGATGCTCAACTACCTGGGTCGCATGGGCTGGTCGATGCCGGACGAGCGCGAAAAGTTCTCGCTGCAGGAAATGGTCGATAACTTCGACCTCAAGCGCGTGTCCCTCGGCGGGCCGATTTTCGACATCGAGAAACTGTCATGGCTCAACGGCCAGTGGCTGCGTGATCTGCCGGTGGAAGAATTTGCCGCGCGCGTGCAGAAGTGGGCGTTCAACTCGGAATACATGATGAAGATCGCGCCGCACGTTCAGGGCCGCGTCGAAACCTTCAGCCAAGTGGCACCATTGGCCGGGTTCTTCTTTGCCGGTGGGGTCAATCCGGACGCCAGACTGTTCGAGTCGAAAAAGCTCTCCGGCGATCAGGTGCGCCAGTTGATGCAACTGATCCTGTGGAAACTGGAAAGCCTGCGTCAGTGGGAAAAGGACAGCATCACCGCGACAATTCAGGCAGTGGTCGAGTCGCTGGAGTTGAAACTGCGCGATGCGATGCCGCTGATGTTCGCGGCGATCACCGGCCAGGCCAGTTCGGTGTCGGTGCTCGATGCGATGGAAATTCTCGGGCCGGACCTGACCCGTTTCCGTCTGCGTCAGGCGATCGACCTGCTGGGCGGCGTGTCGAAGAAAGAAAACAAGGAGTGGGAAAAGCTGCTGGGCGCCATTGCTTGAGCAGGTCTGACCCAGTGTGACGGCAGCCGAAGGCCACGATCTTTTGATCCGGCCTTTGGCGCTTCTCCCTGATTTACGGGGGGAGGGTGGTAAGTGATTGTTATCCCGACGAAAAATTTTGAAATTTTTCAAAAATAAGTTTGACAGGGTTTCGATGCGCCATTAAGATTCGCCCCGTCCTCAGCGATGACATCAACGATGAGGGGCTATAGCTCAGCTGGGAGAGCGCTTGCATGGCATGCAAGAGGTCGACGGTTCGATCCCGTCTAGCTCCACCAATTTACACTTCAAGGCCTGGCCACACCGACCTTGAAGCGATCAACACTCAGCGTTGATCAGTTGTACAGAAGGGTTTGCGTCCCCTTCGTCTAGTGGCCTAGGACACCGCCCTTTCACGGCGGTAACAGGGGTTCGAGTCCCCTAGGGGACGCCAGTTTTACAGAAGCGATGTTGCAAAATGTCGCTCCGCCGCGAGGCGAAAAATCCGGGGCTATAGCTCAGCTGGGAGAGCGCCTGCATGGCATGCAGGAGGTCAGCGGTTCGATCCCGCTTAGCTCCACCAATTTTACAGTTCAAGGTCTGGCCACACCGGCCTTGAATCGATCAGCACTCAGCACTGATCAGTTGTATAGAAGGGTTTGTGTCCCCTTCGTCTAGTGGCCTAGGACACCGCCCTTTCACGGCGGTAACAGGGGTTCGAGTCCCCTAGGGGACGCCACGATTACCCGCTCTGCGGGATTTTATAAGGGTCATTCAATTATTGAATGGCCCTTTTGTTTGTCTGGCGTTTGGCCAACTCTCCTTTTTCCTTACACTGTGCTTCAGACCAGCGGTCATATCCTTGACTTGCGGAATATTATTATGCGAATAATATTCTAGTCGTAATATTCGGAGGCAACGATGAACGATAAAAAAGCTCAAACCCGCGAACGCATCCTCAAGGCTGCCAGCGCCGCACTGATTCAGCGTGGCCCGGCAGATCCCAGTGTGGGCGAAGTGATGGGCGCGGCCGGCCTGACCGTCGGCGGCTTCTACGCGCACTTCGAAAGCAAGGACGCAATGATGCTCGAAGCGTTCAAGCAATTGCTGGGTCGGCGTCGCGACCTGATTGCCGACATGGATGCCGAGTTGACTGGCGAAGAGCGTCGCGCTTTGGTTGCCGCGTTTTATCTGTCGCGCAAACACCGTGACTCCAGCGAGGCGGCGTGCCCGATTCCCGCTTCGATCGGTGAGCTGGGTCGTTTGCCGGAGTCGTTCCGTCTGGCGCTGAACGAGCATTTGGAGTTGATGGTCGCGCAACTGGCGGCCAGCCCCGAAGACACCGACAAGGCCTTGGCTGACGTGGCGTTGATGGTGGGCGGCCTGGCGCTGGCACGCGCGCTCGGCCCTGGAGAGTTATCCGATCGATTGCTGCGCGCCGCCAAGTCGGCGGTGCGTTGACCTGAAGGCATCCGGCCTTAGGAGAGAGCGATGAACGCGTTGAAGTGGGTTCGTGGCGTTAACGGCACCTTGGGCTGGATTGCACCGAAACGGGTGGCGAGCAAGATGCGTCTGGTGTTCATGACGCCGCGCACGCTGCCTCTGCGAGATTGGGAACTGCCGATGCTGGCCAGTGCCGAGCGCATCACCCTGCGCTTTGGCCTCTCCGCGTTGCGCTGGGGCCAGGGCCCGGCCGTGCTGCTGATGCATGGTTGGGAAGGGCGGCCAACCCAGTTCGCCGCGTTGATCACGGCGCTGGTCGATGCCGGTTATACCGTTGTCGCACTGGATGGCCCAGCCCATGGTCGTTCGCCGGGGCGCGAGGCCAATGTGGTGCTGTTTGCCCGAGCCATGCTTGAGGCAGCGGCTGAGCTGCCGCCGCTGCAAGCCGTCATCGGCCATTCGATGGGCGGCGCCAGCGCGATGCTCGCTGTGCAAATGGGCTTGCGCACCGAAACCCTCGTCAGCATCGCCGCGCCGGCACGTATTCTCGGTGTGCTGCGTGGTTTCGCGCGCATGGTCGGCATGCCGCCGCGAGCGCGCTCGGCGTTCATTCGTCAAGTCGAACAGGACGTCGGCATGCGCGCCGCGACACTTGATGTGGCGCGCTATCAACTGGATATGCCGGGCTTGATCGTGCATGCCGAGGACGACAATTTTGTTTCGGTAAAAGAGTCGCAGTTGATCCACGAGGCCTGGTTCGACAGCCGCTTGCTGCGCCTCGAAAGCGGCGGGCATCAGCGCGTGCTGGCCGACCCTCGGGTGATTGATGGCGTGTTATCACTGCTGGCCGGTCGCAGCCTTCAGGCGCGCCAATCGGCGTAGGCATCCGTTACACTGCCCCGGTTCAATACATCGACCGGGAGTGGGGCATGGGCTGGGATCGGGCAACGCCGTTTACCATTGATCTGCAAGTAGGCGCCGAGGACATCGACGGGCTGGGTCACGCCAACAACGCGGTTTACGTGACCTGGCTCGAGCGCTGCGCCTGGCGCCACTCGCAGCGCCTGGGTCTGGACCTGGTCGAGTACCGGCGACTGGATCGTGCGATGGCTGTGGTTCGCCATGAGATCGATTATCTCGCCGCTGCCTACGAAGGCGACGAACTGCAATTGGCGACCTGGATCGTCGATTGGGACCAGCGCCTGAAAATGACCCGGCATTTCCAGCTCAAGCGCCCGAGCGACAACGCCACGCTGTTGCGTGCGCAGACCACGTTTGTCTGCATTGAGCTTTCCACCGGCAAGCCCAAACGCATGCCGGCGGAATTCATCGAAGGCTATGGCCCGGCGATCCAGCTCCCGGCACCTGTTCAGATCTAAACTGTGGAGTGAGCCTGCTCGCGATAGCGGTGTGTCAGTTACACATACGTTACAGACACACCGCTATCGCGAGCAGGCTCACTCCTACCAGGGATTGTGTTGTTCTGCGGTTTTGGGCGTAATCCAGTAAACTGCCGCACGTTTTTCCTTCGAGTAGTGTTTTCCCATGCAAATTGCTCTGGCGCCCATGGAGGGGTTGGTCGACGACATCCTGCGTGACGTGCTGACCCGCGTTGGCGGCATCGACTGGTGCGTGACCGAATTCATTCGAGTCAACGATCAGTTGCTCACCCCGGCCTATTTCCACAAGTTCGGCCCTGAGCTGCTCAATGGCGCACGCACCGCAGCCGGTGTGCCGTTGCGCGTGCAATTGCTCGGTTCCGATCCGGTGTGCCTGGCGGAAAACGCAGCGCTGGCCTGCGAACTCGGCTCCGAAGTGATCGACCTCAACTTTGGTTGCCCGGCCAAGACCGTCAACAAGTCCCGGGGTGGCGCGGTACTGCTCAAGGAGCCGGAACTGCTCAACCAGATCGTCGAGCACGTCCGCCGCGCCGTGCCTGCGCACATTCCGGTCACTGCGAAGATGCGCCTGGGCTTCGACAGCCCCGACGGCTCGCTGGTCTGCGCCACGGCGCTGGCCGAGGGCGGCGCCGAGCACATCGTGGTTCACGCGCGGACCAAAATGGACGGCTACAAACCGCCGGCGCACTGGGAGTGGATTCCGCGGGTGCAGGAAGTGGTCAAGGTGCCGGTATTCGCCAACGGTGATATCTGGAGCGTCGAAGACTGGCGGCGTTGCCGCGAGATCAGCGGCGTCGAAGACATCATGCTCGGTCGTGGACTGGTGTCGCGTCCGGATCTGGCCCGGCAGATCGCTGCGGCCCGCGCCGGCGAAGAGGTGGTCGAGATGACCTGGGCGGAGCTGATGCCGTTGATTCAGGATTTCTGGTTGCAAGCCAAAGCGCAGATGACCGCGCGCCAATCGCCGGGTCGCTTGAAGCAATGGCTGGCGATGCTGACGCGTAATTACCCGCAAGCCACCGAGCTGTTCACGGTTTTGCGCCGCGAAACCGAGCCTGATCAAGTCTCGCGTCTGCTCGGTTTGCCGCTCGTCGAGGCCGCCTGAAAAATTTGAAAATAATCTCTTGAAAACCAGACAGCGGTCCCTATCTAAGGGTTACGCGATGCCGAATTCGGGTCGCGGAGACACAAAAACTTGCTGATTGTTTTCAGGAGATTTGAACCATGAGTACTGCATTTTCTCTCGCACCACTGTTCCGTTCCTCGGTAGGTTTCGACCGTTTCAACGACCTGTTCGAAACCGCCCTGCGCAACGAGCCAGGCAGCAGCTACCCCCCTTACAACGTCGAAAAACACGGTGATGACCAATACCGTATCGTCGTTGCCGCCGCCGGTTTCCGGGAAGAAGACCTGGAACTGCAGGTCGAGAAGGGTGTGCTGACCATCAGTGGTGGCAAGCGTGACGCCAATGAAGGTGTGACCTTCCTGCATCAGGGCATCGCCCAGCGTGCGTTCAAGCTGTCGTTCCGTCTGGCCGATCACATCGAGATCAAGGCCGCGGACCTGAGCAACGGCCTGTTGAGCATCGACCTGCTGCGCGTGGTCCCTGAAGAGGCGAAAGCCAAGCGCATTCCAATCAATGGTGCGCAGCAGCCGGCGCTGCAATAACGCCGAGTAACGAAAAGGGCGCCCATGGCGCCCTTTTTTGTGCGCGTCATTCCAGCAGCACCTTCAAATCGCTCAGTGCCACCGGTCGGCTGTGCAGATACCCCTGATACAAATGGCAGCCCAGCCCCTGCAAAAACGCCAACTGCTCCGGCGTTTCCACGCCTTCGGCAATCACCTCCAGCTCCAGACTGCGTGCCATCGCGACAATCGCGCGGATGATCTCGGCATCGTTCGGGTCGGTGGTCGCGTCGCGGATGAATGACTGATCGATTTTCAGCGTGTCCACTGGCAAGCGTTTCAGGTAAGTGAGCGATGAATAACCGGTGCCGAAATCGTCCATGGCAAAACTGACGCCGAGCTTTTTCAAACGGCGCATCTTGCCGATGGTGTCTTCCAGATTCTGGATGACGATGCCTTCGGTGATTTCCAGCTTCAGCAGCGAGCAGGGCAAGCCGTGGCTGGTCATGCTGTGTTCGATGCGCTCGACGAAATCGTTCTGACGGAACTGCCGTGGGCTGATGTTCACGCACAGGCTGAAAGCGAGCGGGTCGACGAGGTGCAGCGCGATCAGTTGCTTGAAGGCATTGCAGGCTTCGTCGAGGATCCAGGTGCCGACTTCGAGAATCAGCCCGCTGTCCTCCAGAACCTTGATGAACTCGGCAGGCGATTGCGCACCTAGTTGCGGATGGTTCCAGCGCACCAGGGCTTCGGCGCCGATGATGCGGTTGTCGCGCGCATCGACCTGCGGCTGAAAGTGCACATTGAATTCGCCGCGTGACAGCGCCAGACGCAGATCGGTCTCCATGCGCAGCCGTTCGCTCGCGGCTTTCTGCATGGTGTTGTGATACATCTGCGTGGTGTTGCGCCCCGAATCCTTGGCCCGATACAGGGCGATGTCGGCGCGTTTGAGCAGGTCGGTCGGCGTCGAGCCGTGATCGGGAATCAGCGCCACGCCGATGCTTGGCGTCACTTGCAGGCGCTGGCCGTCGAGAAACATCGGCTCGGACAGCAGTTCGCGAATGGTGTCGGCCAGCGCGCGCACCTGCTCGCTGACTTCACTGCGCGAGCCTTCGAGGCCGCTCAGCAATACTACGAACTCATCGCCACCGAGGCGCGCCACGGTGTCTTCCATGCGTACGCTGGCTTCGAGCCGCGCGGTGATGATTTTCAGCACGGTGTCGCCGACCGGATGCCCCAGCGAATCGTTGATGTGCTTGAAGTGATCGAGATCGAGGAACAACAAAGCGCCGCGCAGATTGTGACGTTTGAGCAGGGCTATCTGCTGGCTCAGGCGATCCATCAGCAGGGCGCGATTGGGCAGGTTGGTCAGCGGATCGTGATAGGCCAGATGGCGGATCTGCGCTTCGGCGTTTTTCAGCAGGCTGACGTCTCGCGCGGTCAGTAGCAGGCACGCGGTTTCGTTGAGCGTGATGGGCTCGACCGAGACCTCCACCGTCAGTATCTCCCCGCGCTTGTTGCGCCCGAGCATTTCCTGATGGTGCACGCGGCCCTTGATCTGCAACTCGGCGAGCAGCGCTGAGCGCTGCTTTTCCTCGGCCCAGATGCCGACCTGATACACGGTTTTGCCCACCACTTCCTCGGCGCGATAGCCCGTCAAGCGGCAGAAGCCGTCGTTGACCTCCAGATAACGTCCGGTGTCGCGCTCGGTGATGGTGATGGCGTCGGGGCTGGAGTGAAACGCCTTGGCAAACTTCTCTTCGCTGGCCTTCAGCGCCGCTTCCGAGCGTTGTTGCTGGGTGATGTCGCGCAGGGTGGTGACGATGCACGGCTGATCGCCAACGCTGATCTGCCGACTGGAAATCACACAGGTCAGCGACTGGCCGTCCTTGTGCTGGACGATGATCGCGACGTTGCTCAAGCCCTGCTCGCGAATGACCCGCTCAATGCGTTGCAGGCTTTTTGCCGAGGCGTCCCACAGGCCGATTTCTTCGGCGGTGTGGCCAATCACGTCAGCCGTGCTCCAGCCGAATGTCTGGGTGAAGCTGGAGTTGATCTCGATGAACTCACCGGTTTCCTGACGGGTGACGCAGATCGGGTCGGGGCTGACCTGGAACAGCGTGGCGAACTTCTCTTCCGAGGCCACCAGGCGCTGTTCGCGTTCAACCTGATCGGTGATGTCCAGCAGCGTCCCGGCCATGCGCAGCGGCGCGCCGTTGTCATCGCGATACAGGCGCGCGCGGCTCTCCAGATAGCGCGAGCTGCCGTCCGGCAATTGCACGCGATAGGTCAGTTGATAGTTGCCCGCCGGGCCTTCGCGCAGACTGCGGTAGGCATCGCGCATGCTGTCGCGTTCTTCGCCGGGCACACCCTCGAAAAACGCCTCGAATGATTCATGAAACGGTATCGGGTCGAGTCCGTGCAATTGCGCGGCGCGCGCCGAGCCGTAGAGCATGCCGCTGGGGATGTGCCAGTCCCAGGTGCCGAGCTGCGCCGAATCCAGCGCCAGGTCGAGGCGTTCCTGGCTGTCTTTCAAGGCCAGTTCGGCGGCTTTGCGTTCGGTGGTGTCGAGAAAGGTGCTGAGCAGGTACGGCTGACCTTCGAGTTCGACTTTCTGCGCACTGAGAATGCCGTCATGCACCTGGCCGTTGCTGGCGCGAAACTGCACTTCCATGCTGACCAGGTCGCCCTTGGCCTTGGTTTTTTTCACCAGTTCGGCGCGTTGTTCGGGATGCACCCACAGGCCAAGTTCGAGGGTGGTGCGCCCAATGGCATTCTGTACCGGCCAGCCGAACAGGCTTTCAAAATACTGATTGGCCTCGCTGATCAAACCGTCTTCCTGGCGGGTCAGCAGCACCATGTTGGGGCACAGGTGGAAAAGTGTGGCGAAACGTTTCTCCGAGCTGCTCAGCGCCTGTTCACGTTGGCGCTGGTGGGTGATTTCACGAATCACCCCGATCATTCGGGGGCGGCCATTTTTGTCCGGCAGCAGGCTGCCATTGATCTCCAGCCAGTGCAGGCTGCCGTCGGGCCAGCGGATGCGGTGGTGCATCGCCTGTTCCAGCGGCGCGCCGGCGATCACTGCATGGAAGGCGCGAACGGTTTTTGCCCGGTCTTCCGGTGGCAGCAAATCAAGATATTCCAGATCTTCGGGCAGCGGCTGCCGTGGATCAAAGCCGAACAACGCCTGGGTGCCGCGCGACCAACTGATCTGCCCGCGCTCGATGTCCCAGTACCAGGCGCCGAGCCGGGCGCCGTTGAGCGCCGCCAGCAATTGCGGCGCGCTTTCCCAGCTCTGCTCGGAATGACGCGGGTCAATCGCCTGGATACGCGGCATCGGCGGAATTCGGTCAACAGATTTCGGCATTGTGGACAGGCCTTGAGCGGATGGTGGCGTTAGGCACAGCAATCGCGGCTCTACAGGAGTAGCACAAGTCGGCCTCAAGTCCCTGGCAGATCGATTTGTGCATCCAGCAAGGCCATGAAGGCTCTTGCCGCGTTCGAGAGCGTCCGTTCGGTGTGCAGGATATAGCCTAGCTGGCGACTGAGCTGTATGCCCGGCAATGCGATGCTTGCCACTTGCTCATCAAGCATGGTGCGCGGCAACACGCTCCAGGCGAGGCCGATCGAGACCATCATCTTGATGGTTTCCAGATAGTTGGTGCTCATGGCGATGTTCGGCGTCAGGCCTTGGGCCTCGAATAAACGCTGGACGATGTGGTGGGTAAAGGTGTTGCCGCCAGGGAATACCGCCGGATGGCCGGCGATGTCGATCAGGCTGACGGCGCCGTTATTGATCAGCGAATGCTCTGGGGCGACCACGAAATCCAGCGGGTCGTCCCACACCGGTGTGGCCTTGACCAGCGCGTGAGGCTCCGGCGCCAAGGTGATCACTGCCAGTTCAGCGCGGCCGTGAAGAATTTCTTCGTAGGCCACTTCCGAATCGAGGAACTGAATATCCAGCGCGACCTGTGGGTAGCGGCGGGTGAATTCCCTTAATAAGGGTGGTAATCGATGCAGACCGATGTGATGACTGGTGGCCAGCGTCAGACGACCGCTGACTTCGCCGGTCAGGTTGGTCAGGGCGCGGCGGGTGTCATCCAGCACGTTTAAAATCTGGTAAGCCCGCGGCAGCAGGGCGCGGCCGGCCTCGGTCAGGCCGACTTCACGGCCCAAACGGTCGAACAGGCGCACCTTCAGTTGTTGCTCCAGCCCGGCGATGCGCTTGCTGATCGCGGGTTGGGTCAGGTGCAGGCGTTCGCCAGCGCCGGAGAAGCTGCCGGTCTCGGCGATGGCGATAAAAGCATTAAGGTTGGCCAGATCCATTCAGTATTCCAGTCGGTTATCCAAAGCATAAAAAATATGAATTTGAGTTATTTAATCTAACCCCATAGGATCGGCCTCACAAGCCAAAGGGTTATTGATAAGCCCAGGGCATAGAAACAAGCTGATGAGGAACCGTCTGATGGCCGGCAAAACGCTGTACGACAAGCTCTGGGATTCGCATTTGGTCAAGCAGCGCGACGATGGCTCTGCGCTGATCTACATCGACCGTCACATCATTCACGAAGTGACCTCGCCGCAAGCCTTCGAAGGCCTGCGTCTGGCCGGGCGCAAGCCGTGGCGCATCGATGCCAACATCGCGACCCCGGACCACAACGTACCGACCACCCCGGAACGCAAGGGCGGCATCGCAGCCATTGCCGACCAGGTCTCGCGTTTGCAGGTGCAGACCCTCGATGACAACTGTGATGAATACGGCATCGTCGAGTTCAAGATGAATGACGTGCGCCAAGGCATCGTCCACGTCATCAGCCCGGAGCAGGGCGCGACCTTGCCGGGCATGACCGTCGTCTGCGGCGACTCGCACACCTCGACCCACGGTGCCTTCGGCGCGTTGGCTCACGGCATCGGCACTTCAGAGGTCGAGCACGTGCTGGCCACTCAGTGCTTGGTTGCCAAGAAAATGAAAAACATGCTGGTGCGCGTCGAAGGGCAATTGCCGTTCGGCGTCACCGCCAAGGACATCGTCCTCGCGGTGATCGGCAAGATCGGCACCGCCGGCGGTAATGGCCATGCCATCGAATTCGCCGGCAGCGCGATTCGCGATCTGTCCGTTGAAGGCCGCATGACCATTTGCAACATGTCCATTGAAGCCGGCGCCCGCGTGGGGCTGGTGGCGGCGGACCAGAAAACCATCGATTACGTGAAGGGCCGCCCGTTTGCTCCGAAAGGCGCACAGTGGGACATGGCCGTCGAAGCCTGGAAAGACCTGGTTTCCGACGCCGACGCGCAGTTCGATACCGTGGTTGAACTCGACGCCGCGCAGATCAAGCCGCAAGTCAGCTGGGGCACTTCGCCGGAAATGGTTTTGGCCGTTGATCAGAATGTGCCGGACCCGGCCAAGGAGATGGATCTGGTCAAGCGCGACTCGATCGTCCGCGCTCTGAAATACATGGGCTTGACCGCCAATCAGGCGATTACCGACATTCAGCTCGACCGCGTATTCATCGGTTCCTGCACCAACTCGCGGATCGAAGACTTGCGCGCTGCAGCGGTGATCGCCAAGGGCCGCAAGGTGGCATCGACCATCAAGCAGGCGATCGTCGTGCCGGGCTCGGGTCTGGTCAAGGCGCAGGCCGAAGCCGAAGGTCTGGACAAGATTTTCCTCGAAGCCGGTTTCGAATGGCGTGAGCCGGGTTGCTCCATGTGCCTGGCAATGAACCCGGACCGTTTGGAGTCCGGCGAGCATTGCGCCTCGACGTCCAACCGCAACTTCGAAGGCCGTCAGGGCGCCGGTGGCCGTACCCACCTGGTCAGCCCGGCCATGGCCGCGGCCGCAGCGGTGAACGGTCGTTTCATCGATGTTCGTGAATTGATCTAAAAGGAGCGCAGCATGAAAGCTTTTACCCAGCACACTGGTCTTGTCGCGCCTCTGGATCGTGCCAACGTCGATACCGATCAGATCATTCCCAAGCAGTTCCTGAAGTCGATCAAGCGCACCGGTTTCGGTCCGAACCTGTTCGACGAGTGGCGTTACCTCGACGTTGGCCAGCCGTATCAGGACAACTCCAAGCGCCCGCTGAACCAGGATTTCGTGCTCAACGCCGAGCGTTATCAGGGCGCCAGCGTGTTGCTCGCCCGCGAGAACTTCGGTTGCGGCTCCAGCCGTGAGCACGCGCCATGGGCGCTGGAAGAATACGGTTTCCGCAGCATCATTGCGCCGAGCTACGCCGATATCTTCTTCAACAACAGCTTCAAGAACGGCTTGCTGCCGATCATCCTCAGCGATGCTGAAGTCGATGAATTGTTTAAGCAGGTTGAGGCCGAGCCGGGTTATCAATTGCAGGTCGACCTGCAAGCGCAAACCGTGACCCGCCCTGATGGCAAGGTGTACCGCTTTGAGATCGATGCGTTTCGCAAGCATTGCCTGTTGAACGGTCTGGACGACATCGGCCTGACCCTGCAGGACGGCGATGCGATTGCCACGTTCGAAGCGAAGCACCGGGTGAGTCAGCCGTGGTTGTTTCGCGACGCCTGATTGATTCGAGGCTGATGTAGTCAGGGAGGGCCCCATCGCTGGCAAGCCAGCTCCCACAGGTTTTGTGAACACCGCAAATCACTGTGGGAGCTGGCTTGCCAGCGATGAGGCCGGAACAGGCACCACAAAATCAAAGGGGAGTCCCATGAACACCACCGCGCAACACACCCAGGTCGTCCAGAAGCAATTCGGCGAACAGGCCGCCGCTTACCTGAGCAGCGCCGTTCATGCACAGGGCAGCGAATTCGCTCTGCTGCAAGCCGAGCTGGCCGGGCAGGGCGGGGCGCGGGTGCTCGATCTGGGGTGCGGTGCCGGTCATGTGAGTTTTCATGTCGCACCGCTGGTCAGCGAAGTGGTGGCCTATGACCTGTCGCAGCAGATGCTCGACGTGGTCACCGCCGCGGCGGCCGAGCGCGGCATGGGCAATATTTCCACGGTCAACGGCGCCGCCGAGCGTCTGCCGTTCGCCGATGGCGAGTTCGATTTTGTATTCAGCCGTTATTCGGCGCATCACTGGAGCGATCTCGGTGTGGCCCTGCGCGAGGTGCGACGGGTGCTGAAGCCGGGCGGCGTTGCAGCCTTCGTGGACGTGTTGTCACCGGGCAGTCCGCTGTTCGACACTTACCTGCAAAGCGTCGAAGTGCTGCGTGACACCAGTCATGTGCGCGATTATTCCGCCGCCGAATGGCTGCGCCAGGTCAGTGAGGCCGGGTTGCATGTGCGCAGCACCACCCGTCAGCGTCTGCGGCTGGAGTACACCAGCTGGGTTGAGCGCATGCGCACACCCGAGGTGATGCGTGCGGCGATTGTTCAGTTGCAGCAATCGATGGGCAACGAAGTGCGCGAATATTTCGAAATTGAGGCCGATGGCTCCTTCAGTACCGATGTGATCGTATTGATGGCCGAGCGATAAGCATTTTTCCGGGCGCGCCGGTGAAGGCGCACCGATTGAAGACACGAGGAAAGCATGAGCAAGCAGATTCTGATTCTCCCAGGTGACGGTATTGGTCCGGAAATCATGGCCGAAGCGGTCAAGGTGCTGGAACTGGCCAACGACAAGTACAGCCTGGGCTTCGAGCTGAGCCATGACGTGATCGGTGGTGCGGCCATCGACAAGCACGGCGTGCCATTGGCCGACGAAACCCTCGACCGCGCCCGCGCTGCCGATGCCGTGCTGCTCGGCGCCGTCGGTGGCCCGAAATGGGACACCATCGAGCGCGATATTCGTCCTGAGCGCGGTCTGCTGAAAATCCGAGCGCAACTGGGCCTGTTCGGCAACCTGCGTCCGGCCATCCTGTACCCGCAACTGGCTGACGCTTCGAGCCTGAAGCCGGAGATCGTTGCCGGTCTGGACATCCTGATCGTTCGTGAACTGACTGGCGGCATCTACTTCGGCGCGCCGCGCGGCACCCGTACGCTGGACAACGGCGAGCGTCAGTCCTACGACACCCTGCCGTACAGCGAAAGCGAAATCCGCCGCATCGCCCGCGTCGGTTTCGACATGGCCATGGTCCGTGGCAAGAAGCTGTGCTCGGTGGACAAGGCCAACGTGCTGGCGTCCAGCCAACTGTGGCGCGAAGTGGTCGAGCAAGTGGCCAAAGACTATCCAGAAGTCGAGCTGAGCCACATGTACGTCGACAACGCCGCGATGCAACTGGTGCGCGCACCGAAGCAGTTTGACGTGATCGTCACCGACAATATGTTCGGCGACATTCTCTCCGACGAAGCGTCGATGCTCACCGGCTCCATCGGCATGCTGCCGTCGGCCTCGCTGGACTCCAACAACAAGGGCATGTACGAGCCTTGCCACGGTTCCGCACCGGACATCGCTGGCCAAGGCATTGCCAACCCGTTGGCCACCATCCTCTCGGTGTCGATGATGCTGCGTTACAGCTTCAATCTGCACGATGCCGCCGATGCCATCGAGAAAGCCGTCAGCGTCGTGCTCGATCAGGGCTTGCGCACCGGCGATATCCATTCGGCCGGTTGTACCAAAGTCGGCACGCAGCAAATGGGCGACGCAGTAGTCGCCGCGCTGCGGAATCTGTAATCTCTCGGGCCCGCTGCGAAATTCAATACAAAGCAGCGGCCCACTTTTCAAGAAGGTGTAGTTGCGATGAAACGTGTAGGTCTGATCGGTTGGCGCGGGATGGTCGGTTCCGTGCTCATGCAGCGGATGCTGGAAGAGCAGGATTTCGATCTAATCGAGCCGGTGTTTTTCACCACTTCCAATGTCGGTGGCCAAGGCCCGTCCGTGGGCAAGGACATTGCTCCGCTCAAGGACGCTTACAGCATTGACGAGCTGAAGACCCTCGACGTGATTCTGACCTGCCAGGGCGGCGACTACACCAGCGAAGTATTCCCCAAGCTGCGCGAAGCAGGGTGGCAGGGTTACTGGATCGACGCAGCCTCAAGCCTGCGCATGAACGATGACGCGGTGATCATTCTCGATCCGGTCAACCGCAAGGTCATCGATCAGCAACTGGATGCCGGCACCAGGAACTACATCGGCGGCAACTGCACCGTCAGCCTGATGCTGATGGGCCTGGGCGGCCTGTTCGAAGCGGGTCTGGTGGAGTGGATGAGCGCCATGACCTATCAGGCGGCCTCCGGCGCCGGCGCGCAGAACATGCGTGAACTGATCAAGCAGATGGGCGCGACCCATGCTGCAGTCGCCGATCAACTGGCCGATCCGGCCAGCGCGATCCTCGACATCGACCGTCGCGTGGCTGATGCCATGCGCAGCGAAGCGTATCCGACCGAGAACTTCGGCGTTCCGCTGGCCGGCAGCCTGATCCCGTGGATCGACAAGGAACTGCCGAACGGCCAGAGCCGCGAAGAGTGGAAGGCCCAGGCCGAGACCAACAAGATTCTCGGTCGCTTCAAGAGCCCGATCCCGGTCGACGGTATCTGCGTGCGCATCGGCGCCATGCGTTGCCACAGTCAGGCGCTGACCATCAAGCTCAACAAGGACGTGCCGATCGCTGATATCGAAGGGCTGATCAGCCAGCACAACCCTTGGGTCAAGCTGGTGCCGAACAACCGTGAGATCAGCATGCAGGAGCTGAGCCCGACCAAGGTCACTGGCACTCTGAATGTTCCGGTTGGGCGTCTGCGCAAGCTGAACATGGGGTCGCAGTTTGTCGGTGCGTTTACCGTGGGCGATCAGTTGCTGTGGGGTGCGGCGGAACCGCTGCGTCGCATGCTGCGGATTTTGCTCGAGCGGTGATTGGTTGATGTGATGAAGAAGCCCGCGCCTTTTTTGAGGTGCGGGTTTTTTTTGTCGGGTGGTTGGAGGAGTACATATCCGTTGCTGCGGTAACGGCTTCTTATGGTTTCGCCCTTACGGCGACTCACTTTTTTTCAAACGCCAAAAAAAGTAAGCAAAAAACGCTTGCTCC
>NZ_JBUDGD010000066.1:0-26028 GCF_055484735.1 Pseudomonas sp. 15C
CAGACACAGCGGAAGTAGGTGCAGCGAAGCAAACCGTAGCCGCTGCGCCCGGATCGATCCCGCAGCGAAGGAACCCGAGCCTGCGAGGGCCGAACGCAGAAGCAAGCGTTTTTTTGCTTACTTTTTTAGGCGTTTGTAAAAAAAGTGAGTCGCCGTAAGGGCGAAACCATAAGCCGCCGTTACCGCAGCAACGGATATGCACCCACATCCCCTCATATGAAAAAATTCGTTACCCGTAGGGCGCCCCGGAACCGTCCGCAGCGCCCTGTTTTCGCTACCGACTATTAGTCATCAACCGCAATCCGCGATAGTCTCCCAGCGAATTCCTCAAGAAGCACCGCACCATGACCAACCCGGCATTTGCCCCCGACATCGAAGCCATCAACCGCATTGACGCGGTGCCGGTGATCCTGAGCATGGTCAAACACCTCACCGGCATGCGCTTCGCCGCGGTGGCGCGGGTGACCGAGCGCAACTGGGTAGCCTGCGCCGTAGACGACTCGATCGATTTCGGCCTGTTGCCCGGCGGCGAACTGGTGCTCGAATCGACCATTTGCCATGAAATCCGCCAACACCAGCAACCGGTGATCTTCGGCCACGCCAGTGCGCACCCGATCTTCTCCGTGCACCACACGCCGAAGACCTACGGGCTGGAAAGCTACATTTCGATCCCGATCATCCAGGCCAACGGCGACTTCTTCGGCACCCTCTGTGCGATCGACTCGGTGCCAGCAAACCTCGACGAACCGGCCATCGCCAAGACGCTCACGCTGTTCGCGCAACTGATTGCCATGAGCCTCGATACCCAGAATCGTCTGGAAGCGACCACCGCCGAACTGAGCAACGCCAACGAACTCGGGCGCCTGCGCGAGCAATTCATCGCCGTGCTGGGCCACGACCTGCGCACCCCGCTGAGCGCCGTGCGCATGAGCGCCGACCTGCTGCACAGCAGAACCGAGGACAAGCGCTCGCTGAACCTGATCGCGGCGATTCGCAACAGCTCAGTGCGCATGGGCGTACTGATCGAAAACATCCTCGACTTCGCTCGCGGTCGCCTGGGCAGTGGTATCCCGGTCCAGCGCAAGTTCGTGCACGACCTGGAGCAAGTCCTGCAACTAAGCGTTGCCGAAGCGCAGGCGGCTTATCCCCAGGCAACGTTTGTTCATGATCTGGATTTACCGTCGGGAGTCTACTGCGACGCCCTGCGCATCAGCCAATTGCTCTCCAACCTGCTGAGCAACGCCGCCACCCATGGCTTGAACAGCGCGCCGATTGTGCTCACGGCCTTTGCCGAAAACGACGAGATCGTCATCACCCTGACCAACCACGGCACCCCGATTCCGGCGCAACTGTTGCCACGCCTGTTCGAACCGTTCACCCGCGCCGAAGCCGAGCAAAGCCGCGAGGGTCTGGGCCTGGGCCTGTACATCGCCGCGCAGATAGCGACCGCGCACAACGGCACGCTGCACGTGACGTCAGACGCCGAATCGGGAACCTGCTTCACGACAAAATTCCCGGCCCGCCTCGCCCCCTCACCCTAGCCCTCTCCCGGAGGGAGAGGGAACTGACTGGGGTGGATGTGAGGGCTACGCCGACCTGAAATACCGAGACGTACGCAAACTCCGAAGCCAACTAAAATCGGCCCCCTCTCCCTCGGGAGAGGGCTGGGCGGGCGTCGTTCCGATGAGGGCATCCACACCACAAATCCAAAGCCGACCACCCGCTTCTAACCACTCAACAATGAGCGTTAGCTCGAGTGCACTTGATCTTGATCTTGCCTAACCAGCGACATCGGAAGGCTGAGTGGAGGGATCGATCCGGGCGTGGGAGCGTAGCGACCGTCTGGCGCAGCCAGACACAGCGGAAGTAGGTGCAGCGAAGCAAACCGTAGCCGCTGCGCCCGGATCGATTCCGCAGCGAAGGGACCCGAGCCTGCGAGGGCCGAACGTAGGAGCAAGCCTTTTCGGTTACCTTTTTGGCGTTTGAAAAAGGTGACCCGCCGTCAGGGCGCAACCCTAAGCCGCCGTTACCGCAGCAACGGATATGTACCCCAAACCAAAAAAAACCAGCGCCTGAAAGAAAGCCATCGCCAGCAGGCTGGCTCCCACAGTTGGACCAGGTACATCAAAAGCCAAAAAAAAACGGCGACCCAAAGGCCGCCGCTCTTCCCACAGCTTTCAAATCTTACAAAGGACGACCAATCGCGTTGCAAACGCTAGCGTTGTTGATGTCCAGGTTGTTGCCCGACGAGTTGGTGATGAAGTTCGCAGTCACAGCGGTTTTCCAGGCGCTAGGCACGGCGACAAACTTGTGCGCCTGAACCGCAGCGTTGTTGCCCGGAACACTGTAGTGAGTGGTGAGGAACGCTTTCACATCCGCGGCCACGGCTGCATCCTTGTAGCACTGGCCGAAGATGAAGTTGGTGTAGGCAGCCAGTTTGTAACCCGAAGCCGGGTTAGCCACTACTGGCGACCAGTTGGCCGGGTTTGCAGCCTGAGCGGCAGTCGAAGGCGCAGCGACCGACGACAACGCCAGAGTCACGTTCACCGACGTCGGCTGTACACCGTTGACGCGAGCAACAACAGCATTGCTGGTAGCGTCGACACCGTCCGGACCGACATAACCGAGCGAACCGTCAACTGCGTTCACGGTAGTGGCGACTTCGGCAGTGCTGGCAACGCCCACCCAGTTCGAAGGCAGCGTCGAACCGGCTGGCAGACGAGCGTTGGTGAACGTCGAGTTGGTGGCGAACTGCGTCGGGCAGACCGAGTTCAAGTGGCGGCTGAGGATTTCGGTGGTGCCGCTGGAAACGTTGCGATAAACGATGCGGATCGGCGTGGTGTCGGCAGTGCCCAGCAGCGCGCCCCAGGTGGTTTTGGCGCCGGAGAAGGCATCGCACAACTGCGCACTGGTCAGGTTCAGCGCGGTCTGGCCGGCCTTTTTGTAAGGGATGGCAACCGAAGTGGCCACCGATGGCAACTGGATCAGCGGGCCGTAAGCGCTGCGGAAGTTGGTGTTGTAGGTGCTGATTTCCGAAGCGCTGAGGATCGAGTCGCTACCGGCGAAGTGCACGGTGCCGGTGGTGTTGAAGCCAGCCGGGTTGTTGGTCAGGAAAGCGGTCTTGCCACCGCCGCTGCCGATGGCTGCGTAGCTGAAGTTGGCCGGCAGGATGCTGTCGGCAGAACCTTTGTACAGAGCGGCAGGCAGAGTAGCACCACCACCGGTGACGGCCATGGCTTGTGCGGAAGCCAGAGCGGCGACGGTCAGGGATGCGGCGATCAGAGTGCGCTTGAACATGAAGAATCTCCTTTTCAACTCGGTTGAGAACACAGGTTTTCGGATGACTTGCATGACGCTTTTATGAGGACTCACCGGGCCCTCGCTGGCTGGCCTGGGTTAAGTCGCACTGAGAAATTCGCAGTTTCCGGTGACAGATAAAGGAAAAAACCTCGGGAGCTGAACGCTGTTTTCAGAGGGGTTTTCTCGGGTGTTTGCAGGGTTTGGCGCAGTGTCTGGCTCGCGGTTTTGGCGCAATCGGGCTGGAGCCGTTGGCGGGTGGTTGCAGATGACAGAAAGGAGAACCCGAGGACGGGGAAAGCGAGGGTCGGGTGATGGAGAATCTTTTGCAAAAACTTTGAATTGTTCATTGGCCTGACTGGCCTCATCGCTGGCAAGCCAGCTCCCACAGGGTTTTGTGTTGTGTCGCAGTTCGCATTGTCAACCTGGCTCCTTGTGGGAGCTGGCTTGCCAGCGATGAGGCCGGCCCCGGCCACCCTCAATACTTCAGACACACCGCTACTGGACTAGCTGATTGATCTCAATGATCGGCAACAACACCGCCATCACAATCACCAGCACCACCCCACCCATCACCACAATCATCAGCGGCTCCAGCAGTGCGGTCATGCCCATCGCCCGGCGTTCGATATCCCGCGACAAGGTCTGCGCCGCGCGCTCGAGCATGGGCGGCAACGAGCCGGTTTTTTCGCCGCTGGCGATCAGGTGAATCAGCACCGGCGGAAACACATTTTCGACGCGCAACGCCGCCGCCAGATTCGCGCCCTCGCGCACTTTCGCGGTCGCCTCGCTGACGCTCAGACTCAAGCGATCATTGGACAATGTCTGCCGCGCCGCCTCCAGCGCGCGCAACAACGGCACCCCGGCGCCGCCGAGAATCGCCAGGGTCGAGGCGAACCGCGCGGTGTTCAGGCCCAAGATAAACCGCCCGAACAGTGGCAACTTCAGCACCCGATGATGCCAGCGCAACCGCGCCGCCGGGTTGCGCAAATACAGGCGCCAACACCAGAACGCCCCGGCGATGATCGCCGCACACAACCAGCCCCAGGCACGAATGAAATCACTCGCAGTGAGCATCGCCAGGGTCAGCCCCGGCAAATCCTGGCGCGCTTGGGAAAACGCGCTGACCACCTGCGGCACCACGTAACTGAGCAGGAAAATCACAATGCCGATCGACACCAGCCCGACCACACCCGGATAGATGAACGCGGTGAGAATCTTGCCGCGCAGGTTGTTGCGCTCCTCGATGTAGTCGGCGAGGCGTTCCATGACCTGCGCCAGATCTCCAGACTCTTCCCCCGCGGCAATCAGCGCCCGATAGATCTCGGGGAAATCGCGCGGTCGCGCCGCCAGCGATTCCGCCAGGCGCATGCCGCTGCGCACATCGGCGCGCACCGCACTGAGGGTGTGGGCGATGTGCTTTTTTTCCGCCTGCTCGACCGTGGCACTCAG
The DNA here is from genome assembly GCF_055484735.1 of Pseudomonas sp. 15C. NCBI lineage: Bacteria > Pseudomonadati > Pseudomonadota > Gammaproteobacteria > Pseudomonadales > Pseudomonadaceae > Pseudomonas > Pseudomonas sp. 15C. The sequence goes on from NZ_JBUDGD010000066.1 coordinate 4,750, forward strand.
CGCCGCTTCCAGTGGCAGACTCGCGCCGAGCAGGCTCGCCAGTTGCCGCGTGGCCCAGGCCAGATCGTTGTCCGACAGCCTGGCACTGAACAATCCGCCGCCGTGCTGGGCAACATTGCTCTCTTTGTGCACCGACAGCGCGGTCAAACCACGCCCGCGCAAGGCACTGAACGCGGCGCCCTGACTGTCCGCCTCCAGATGCCCGGACTCGATCTTGCCGCTGGCATCGGCGGCCTCAAAACGATAGCGATTCATCAGGCGTCCCGGGTTACACGCAGGATTTCTTCCGGCGCGGTGGCGCCGCTGCGGATCCAGCGCTCACCGTCCTCACGCAAACTGAACATCCCGGCTTTGGCGGCGGAAGCGCGCAAGGCCTGCTCCCCTGCCCCTTGGTGGATCAGCGTGCGGATATCGTCGTCGATACAGAACAACTCGTGAATGCCGGTGCGGCCGCTGTAACCGGTCTGGTTGCACGCGGCGCAGCCGACCGGCCGCCAGGTGCCGGGCGCGGCCGGGTCTTCCTGTTTGCACTGGTTGCACAGGCGTCGCACCAGTCGCTGCGCGAGCACGCCAAGCATCGACGAGGCCAGCAGGAACGGCTCGACGCCCATGTCGATCAAGCGGTTGACCGCCGACACCGCGTCGTTGGTGTGCAGCGTCGCCAGCACCAGGTGACCGGTCAGCGAGGCCTGCACGGCGATTTGTGCGGTTTCCAGATCGCGGATCTCGCCGATCATGATGATGTCCGGGTCCTGGCGCAGAATCGCCCGCAGCGCCAGGGCGAAGGTCATGTCGATCTTGGCGTTGACCTGAATCTGGCTGATCCCGGGCAAGTCATATTCGACCGGGTCTTCGACGGTCAGAATGTTGCTGGTGCTGGCGTCCAGTCGTGCCAGTGCCGCGTAGAGGCTGGTGGTCTTGCCGCTGCCGGTCGGCCCGGTGACCAGCACGATGCCGTGGGGCTGGCGGATCAGATGATCGAGCTTCGCCAGCACCTGCGCGTCCATGCCGAGGGTTTCCAGTTGCAGGCGACCGGCCTGTTTGTCGAGCAGGCGCATCACCACCCGTTCGCCATGGCCGGTCGGCACCGTCGACACGCGAATATCGATCGGCCGCCCGGCTACGCGCAAGGCGATTCGGCCGTCCTGCGGCAGGCGTTTTTCGGCAATGTCGAGCTGGGCCATGATCTTGATCCGCGACACCAGTGCGCCGTGCAGCGCCTTGCGCGGCGAGACCACATCGCGCAGGGTGCCGTCGACGCGGTAGCGCACCACCGAATGGGTTTCGAACGGCTCGATGTGAATGTCGCTGGCCTCATCGCGCGCTGCCTGGGTCAGCAACGCGTTGATCATGCGGATCACCGGCGCGCCGTCCTGGGTGTCGAGCAGGTCGGTGATTTCCGGCATGTCCTGCATCAGGCGGTCGAGGTCGACTTCGTTTTCCGCAGCACCGACCACGGCCGCAGCGCTGCCGGTGTCGGAATACGCGGCGGCGAGCAAGCCGTCGAGTTCGTCATCGCGCACCCGCTCCAGCCGCGCCACGCCAAACTGGCGCCGCGCTTCGCTGATCGACCAGCCCGGCGTCGACGGGCACACGGTCAGCACGTCATCACGCAGCAGAATCCGCTGCGCCTTGGCCCAGGCGTACGGCAAGCGACTCACAGGCGCGGGCCTCCCGGAATTGGCACTGCCTTGATGGTCGCGCGCGGGCCGGAAGTCGGCACCACCGCCGGCACACCTTGCGCCGCCGAAGGCAACTGCGGTGCCTGCATGTCCGGCATCGCCCAGCTGCGCTCCGGTTGCAGACCGCCCTGCGCGCGGCGCATGAAGTCGTAGCGGTTGAGGGTGATGCTCCGCCCCGCTTCGCTGTCGCGAATGATGTACGGACGCAGGAACACCATCAGGTTGGTCTTGGTGATCGCTCGGCGCTCGTTGCGAAACAGCGCGCCAATCCCCGGAATCGTCGACAGCCACGGCACCGCGTCGTTGCTCTGGCTGTAGCCGTCCTGCAGCAGTCCGCCGAGGACCATGATCTGCCCGTCATCGAGCAGAATGCTGGTGTCGATCGCGCGTTTGTTGGTGACGATGCCGGCCGCGTTCGCGCTGGCGGAAGCGCGTTCGTCGATGCTGCTGACTTCCTGATAGATGTCGAGCTTGACCGTGCCGCCCTCGGAAATCTGCGGGCGCACGTTGAGCTTGAGGCCGACCTCTTCGCGGGTCACGGTCTGGAACGGGTTGTTGCTGGTGCCACCGCCGCCGGTGACGTAACTGCCGCTGACAAAGGGGATGGTCTGGCCGACGAAAATGCTCGCCGCTTCGTTGTCCAGTGTCAGCAGGTTCGGCGTCGACAGCACGTTGGTGCCACCCTTGCTCTTCAGCGCGCGGGCCAGCACTTTCAGGTCGAGAATCTTGCCGATACCGGGAATGTCGACGGTGCCGTTGACGTAGCCAAGGTTCAGGCCCTGCGGCAGCACATCAAGGCTGGTCTTGCCGCTGAGGTTGATTCCCGAACCACCGAGATTGGCGCCGCCGATCACGCCTTTGCCGCCGAGATCGCCAGTCTGCCATTGCACGCCGAATTCGCTGGCATCGTCCTCGCCGACTTCGACGATCAAACTTTCGATCACCACTTGCGCGCGGCGCTGGTCGAGCAAATCGATCACCTCGCGCAGGTTGCGGTACAGCGGCTCCGGCGCGGAAATCAGCAAGGTGTTGGTGGTGGCGTCGGCCTGAATGGTCACGCCGCCGGCGGTGAACGCCACGTTCTGCTCGCCGCTCTGCGCCCCGCCGCTACTGCTGCTGGTGCCGCTGCCCTGAGCGTAACTGCCGCCGCTGCTGCCGCTGTTGGTCGTCGTCGAACTGCCGCTGGTGGGTGTGCCGCTCTGACCAGCCTGCCCAGCGTTACCACCGGTGCTGCTGCCCATGCTGCTGAGCACCGAGCGCGCACTGTCGCTGCTGCCGCTGTCGCTCTCACCGGTGAGCAAGCCGCGCAGGGCTTGCGCCAGTTTCGCCGCTTGCGCGTTGCGCAGGTACACCACGTGCAGGTTGCTCGGATTGCTCTGCGCGTTGTCGAGTTTGTAGATCAGGTTGCGCGCCAGCTCGGTGCGCTCGGGGCTGCCGGCGCGAATGATGATGCTGTTGGAACGCGGATCACCGATCACGGCGATTTTCTGCGTCGGATCGTTGCCCGGTGCGTCAAGCAGATCAGCGACCATCGGCGCGATGTCGGCGGCGATACCGTTCTGGATCTGCACCACGTCGGTGTCGATCGCGCTTGGCGAATCAATGCTCGCGATCAATTGGGCGACGCGAGTGAGGTTTTCGGCGTAGTCAGTGATGACGATGGTGTTGTTGCCGGGATAGGCATTGATCGGGTTGTTCGGCGAGACGATCGGCCGCAGCACCGGAATCAGGTTCACCGCGTTTTCGTATTGCAGGCGAAAGGTGCGGGTGAGCATGCCGTTGCCGGCCGGTTTGTCGGCGCTGTAGATCGGCCCGCCGAGTAGTTTTGCATCGGCTTCCGGCACCACCTGGGCGACGCCGCCGACATCGACCACGCTGAAACCCTGCATGCGCAATGCCGCCAGCAGCATGTCGTAAGCCTGCCGCGCCGACACCTGACCTTCCGAGACCAGGGTCAGGGTGCCCTTGACCCGTGGATCGACGAGAAACTGCTGGCCGGTCGAACGCGACAATGCGCGCACCACCGCTGGAATATCGGCGTCGACAAAATTCAATGTCACCGGTTGATCGCCCAATGGATTGCTCGGCAAGGTGCTGCCCGTGGGCGTGGCACCGGCACGTGCGCTTTTGCTGATGTTGTGCAATTGCTTGGGTGCCGGTCGCGCCTGCGCCTGCGCGCGTTCGCGATCGAGCACCGCGTCGCCGCTGCGCTGGGTACTCGCCAGCGGTCGGCCCAGTTCACTGTCGACCAGCAGCGGTGGCTGATTTTGCGGCGCTCCGGTGTTGCTGCACGCACTCAACGCCATCAGCAACAACGGCAATGCCAGTTGTGCCGGTTTGGATCCTGACCCCTTCATGAAGCTTCCTTAGCGCCCAGCGCCTGATCCATGCGAACGGTGCCTGACAACGTGCCGGCAGTGACTTCGGTCGAGGGGTTGTCTGCGCGTTGCAAACGGGCCTCGACCACTTGCAGAGAAAGTTGCGACGGCGTACTCAGCAGCCAGTCGAGTACGGCGTCGGCTGGCGCGCCGTCGAAGGTCAGTTGCCAGGCGCCGGCCTCACCGGGTTGCAGTTGATAGTGCCCGGCCAGGCTGCTGGCCTGCAGGGTTTGCTCCAGCGCCTGGGCCACGCTTTGCCCGTCCGGGCGCACGCTGACTTCGCGCAGCAGCACTTCCAGCGCTTCGGTCTGCGCGCGCAGCTTCGGCGTTTCGGTTTGCCAATAGCTGATTTTCTTCAGAGGCGGCTGGATCAGCGCCACCCACAGCAGCAGGCCGAGCAGCGCCACGGCCATGCCGCCAACCATGCGTTTCTCGCGCGGCGCCAACGGCTGCCAGCGCGCCTGCACCTGAGCGCTGAAGCGCTGCCATTTGGCGCGGTAAGGCGCGAGCTTATTCATCTTCATTTGCTCCGCTGCTGTCGTCGCTGTCGCTTGCGGTGGCTTCGCTGGACGGGCGCAAAATCCAGCCCTCCTCATCGGCGGTGACGCTGATGCCGGCCTGCGCCAACGTGCTTTGCCAATCCTGATTGTTCCCGCTACGCCGGGCCTCGCTGAGCAACGCCAGTTGCAACGTGCCGTCGGCAAAGGTCAGGCGCTCGACCGTGCCGGCCATGAACGGCATGCCGCTGCCGGCCTGCAACACCAGGCGATTGAAGGTTTGCGCCGGATCATCTGTCGCGCCCTTCTGCCGCTCGGCCAATTGCTGCCGCGCCTGTTGCAGCGGGTTGAGGATCACCGGCAACTGCGGGAAGGCCTGTTTGACCCGCTGACTCATCTGCGCCTTGAGCTGCTGGCCCTGGCTGGCTTCGCGCGCGGCGTACAGATTCAGGCCAACAACCCACACCGCGACAGCCAGTGCCAACAAACCGATTGCCCGGCCCCAACCGCGATGCTCGGGGGTTTGCGACACCGCGCCGTGCAAGCCCCAACCCGGCAACGGTCCGGTCCAGCGCTGGGCATCGGCCATTGGCAACTCGGCAGACGCCGGCGCCTGATCGCCAATCCAGTGCAGCGTGGTGCCCGGCTGCCACATCGCCGTGTCGACGTCCTCCTCGAACAAGGGCTGCACCCGCGCCGCCTGCACGCTGTCGCGCAGCAGCAGATGCCCGTCCTGCACGCAGGCGACGGTGCCCGGCAATACCGGCAAGCTGTACGCCGCCGGATAGAGACCGCGCAGGTTCAGGCCCGCGTGTTTCAATAATTGCGCCAGTTGCTGCAATGGCTGACGCGGTGCCCAGGCGATCTGCACCCGCCCGGCCTCGTCGCGAGGCCCGTGGGCAACGTGCATCTCGCTGAGGTCGCCCAGCACCAAGGCCTGCGCCGCGCACTGCACCGCCGCTGCGGTTTTATTGGCCGGCAGCGGCGGCAGATCGATGCTCGCCAACAGGCTGTCCGCCGGGTGCAGAAAACCCAGCAGCGGCGGCAGTTTCGGCACTTGGCTCAACTGCCTCAAGCTCATGGATTGTTCGCGGCTGACCTGACCGGCACGGTCCAGCCAGGCAACGTGCAACTCGCTGTCGAGGTCAAGATCCGTCAATGGCGGCAGCGCAATTCTGAGCTGACTCATGCGCCCACCCGCGACCAGATCACTTGCGGCAAACGGTCCTGACTGCGATGCAACAACGCCTCAAGACTGACGCGCCGCTGATCGCGCCGCGCTTCGCCGCGCAGGCGAAACCAGTCACTGGTGATGCCGACCCGCACAGTGGTCAGCTCCAGCTCAGGCATGCGCAAACGGTTGACGAAATCGCCCCGGTTGATGAACCAGCGCCCGGCATCGCGCTCATTGATCAGCGCCTGCGCGCGCTCCAGCGACAACCCCGGCACATACGCCGCCAACACCGGCGCGGTGGCGGTGTTGCCGTTGAGCCAGGTCGTCGCCGGAATCACCGTCAGGTACGCCGCGAGTTTGCCGATCAGCGCGTCATTCACGCCGTCGACACTGCGCAAATCCTCAAGGCTGCGCAGCATCGGCAGTGTAGGGTTTTGTGGTTTTCGTGAAGCATTGGGCGAGGTCAAGCGACCGCTGCCGAAGGTGTTTTTCGTAGTTTCGGCGATCTGCACGTTGAGCAGTCGCGGATAAGAGCCGATCACCCGCTGAATGATCCGCTGGCTCAGCCCGGCATTGACACCGAGCAACCCGCACAGGCGCTCGAACGCTTGCACCTGCTCATCATCCACGCGTTCGTTGGCCACCAGGTTGCGCAGGTTGAACTTGCCCTGCTCATCCTCCAGCTGCCCCTCAAAACCCTGTGCATTCAAGCGTTGCGCCCACGGCTGATCGAGCCGGGTCAACGGGTCACGCTGGCGTGCGTCCCACAGCAACTGACGACTGATCTCCAGCCCGCCCTGCGCCAGCCAGCGCCCTTGAATGCGCTGCTGATCGGCCTCCAGCGCACGAGTCGACACACTCTGGCGCGTCAACATGCCCGCCGCGATTACCGCCACCACGGCAGCAATCAACAACGCGCTGATGATCGCCATGCCTCCCTGCTTCGCCCCCTTGGGCGAACGGCGATTCATGGCCGGCCTTACAACTGCCAGGAACCGATATCGGCATTCACGCCGTCGCCGTCCGGCTGACCGTCGGCACCGAGGGAAAAGATGTCGATCTCGCCATTGGCGCCGGGGTTGAGGTACTGATAAGGACGGCCCCACGGATCGTTCGGCAAGCGCTCCAGGTATGAGCGCCAGTTACTGTTCTTCGCATCCGCCGGCCGTTCCACCAACACTTTCAAGCCCTGATTCATGCTCGGGTAGGTGCCGTGGTCGAGGCGATACAACTTCAACGCCTGCATCAAACCGCCAATATCCTGCTTCGCCGCCGTCGCCCGCGCCTGATCCGGCCTATCGAGTACCTTGGGCACCACCATCGCCGCGAGAATCCCCAGAATGACCACCACCACCATGATCTCGATCAGGGTAAAACCCTGCTGACCACGCGGCGTGCGCAGCGGTTGTTTGCGCGAAGTGAAAGGTGCGATATCCATCTCGACAATCCCTGGCTTGGTTCGATTCGACGCGCAGTGTTGCAAGAAGATATGTCAGGGATGTTGAAAATCCTCGGGAGTTTTCGTCGTCAAGCCGTCAAGCACGCGGGTTAGCGTCGAGGGCTGTTTTTTGCTTTTGGGGCTTTTATGCCTGCGCCTTCTCGAGAAAGCGGATTCACCCTGATTGAAGTGCTGGTGGCGCTGGCGATCATCGCTGTGGCGATGTCCGCGGCCGTGCGTGTGGCGGGGTTGATGACGCAGAGCAACGGGCTGCTGCGGGATCGGTCGATTGCGCTGGTGGCGGCGCAGAGCCGCATGGCGGAGTTGCGAATGGAGGGGCGCTTGCCGGTGGGCATGAAAGCGGTTGAGTGTGATCAGGGGCGGTTGTTGTTGCGCTGCGAGCAGGTGATCGCGACCGCAGAAAACGGACGACTGCTCACGGTTGGCATTCAGGTATTTGACCGCAGTCAGGATGCACCGCCGTTGGCCAGGCTGGAGACATTGTTGTCACGCACGGACAGCCCCTCACCCTAGCCCTCGCCCCCAGGAGAGGGAACTGATTCGGGGGTATTCGAGAGTTGCGCTGACCTGAGCGTGACGCATTGAATCCATCATCGACACGGTTATTCAGGTCGATGTGCAGAGGCCGCTCATCACTCGATTAATCTCCCCAACCACCCGCCTCGTCGCCTCCTCGATCGTTCCCTCGCTCCGGCATAAAAACCAACCCTGATCCGCAACGGCTTGTTCAAACGCCTGAGTACAAGCGACATGCTCCTCCAGACCGCGAAGCACAGTACTGCTCAAGCCGCGCCGTCGTGCAGCCGCCCTCGCCCAGGAAATCTCTGCCGCTGTGACCACGCCGACATGCAGGTCTGGCACCTGGACGTCACGATCAAGGTTCAACTGCAGGATTTCGGCGAACGGAACTGTGCGGCGAAACGCGGCCTCGGACGGGTACCAGCGATCGATCAGGATAATGCTGTCGGTGGGCTGTCTGGTCAGCACGTGCCGGGAAATCCAGCGGCGGCTATCAGCTAGACGCGCGCAAACTTGCAATTCCAGATCCCGGTCAGGCTGCCGGGCGAGCCGGTTCACCAACTGCATGGTCTCGCCCCGGAACGGGTCGCTTTTTTTCTCGCACAGCCGGATGACTTTCTGGTTGTCGGCCCTCAGGACTTCGGTGATGGCCTCCAACAGCGAGGTTTTGCCGACGCCTTTGGGGCCATCCAGCGCGACAAACAGCGGACGATTCATTTTCACGGGCTTCAACGGGGATGGGTGACCACTCTAACGGATTTTCAGGTTGAACCTCTGCCGTTCAGGCGAACTCCCAAACCTGAATACAGGAGAAACCTATGACTCAAACAGCTTTGGTCGTGGGCGCCAGCGGCATCGTCGGCAGCGCCATCACGCAGTTACTCATCGACAACCAGTGGCAGGTCGCCGCGCTGTCGCGGCACCCGTCGCAAACGCCAAGCGTGATCCCGGTCGCGGCTGATCTCCAGGATCCGGCTTCGCTGGAACGTGCACTTGCGGGGTTGAAACCCACCCATGTGTTCATCACCACATGGTCACGCCAAGCCACGGAAGCCGAGAACATTCGCGTCAATGCCGCCATGGTACGCAACGTGCTCAGCGCCGTTCGCCCAGCCAAGAGCGTTGAGCACGTAGCGCTGGTGACCGGCCTGAAACACTACCTCGGCCCGTTCGAAGCGTATGGAAAAGGCAGCCTTCCGCAAACGCCGTTTCGCGAAGAGCAGGGTCGTCTGGATGTCGAGAATTTCTATTACGCCCAGGAAGACGAGCTGTTCGCCGCCGCCGAAAAGGACGGTTTTACCTGGAGCGTTCACCGCCCGCATACCGTCACCGGGGTAGCCGTTGGCAACGCGATGAACATGGCAACCACCCTTGCCGTCTACGCCTCGATTTGCAAACACACCCATCGCCCATTTGTGTTTCCCGGATCGAGGGTGCAGTGGGACAGCCTCACCGACATGACGGACGCCCGGCAGTTGGCGAAACAACAATTGTGGGCGGCCACCACGCCGGCGGCAGCCAACCAGGCATTTAATGTCACGAATGGCGATGTGTTTCGCTGGAAGTGGATGTGGAGCCGAATTGCCGACTACTTCGACGTGCCTGCTGCCGATTATCCCGCTTCCCTCTCGCCGCTGGAGAAGCAGATGGCCAACGACCAAACCGTATGGACGCAAATAGTTGCCGAACACGGTTTGAAAGAAGCTGACATCGGTCGCCTGATCTCGCCATGGCACACCGATGCTGACCTCGGCCGCCCCATCGAAGTGGTTACTGATATGTCGAAAAGCCGTGCAATGGGTTTCACTGCCTATCAGGCGAGCGATCAGGCGTTTTTCGATGTGTTCGACAAACTGCGCGAGATGCGCTTGATACCTTAGGTCGTTTCACAGCGGATATGAAACGGTGCGGCGCCTGACTTCAGGCGCCATCCCGCTAACCGCCCACGCGAGCCCAGAATTCTTCCGCTGACGGGCTGATGGGCGCCGTCGGGCGCGTGAGGTGAATTTCCAAAGGGATATCCCAGCTTTCGTCCAGCGCTCGGACCAGACGTCCGTCAGTCATCTCCTGTTCGGTCAGACTTTTTGGTAACCAGGCGACCCCCTTGCTCTCCAACGCCATCGACATCAGAACGGCAGCCAGATGGCTGCTGAAAAGCGGCTTGAGATGAAGATAATCTTCTTTGCCGTGGAGTCGGTGAGCGACGATTCGGCCAAGGCCCGATTCGTGGGTGTAGGCCAGATAAGGCAGTGTTTCAGGAGAGGTACCGAAATTAGCAGAGGGACTCGCCAGTGGCACCAGCACATCCTCGCCGATCTTCTTTCCAATGAACTGATCAGGGGCCAGCAACGGCGGTACATCGGGGTGGCGATGACACAGGAGAAATTGAACCTGGCCCTGGATCAGCATCTGCTCGCACACCGCCATGCTGTCTGAATGCAGACGTACCGCCTCGATCGGTGCGCCGTTTTCGGCACTTCTCAACCATCGTGGGAAGAAGGTAAATGACAGAGAATGAGTGGCTGCAAATTGCAGTGTTTTTGCGGCCATTCCCGCCACTTCCTGTGCCTCGGAGCGCATCCGGTACAGGCGCCTGGCAGCCTCTTGGGCGCTAGGCAAAATCTGTCTTCCGGCCTCGGTCAAGGTCGCTCCCTGCGGGGTGCGCACGAACAGTTCGACGCCCATCCAATTCTCCAGCGAACGGACTCTGCGACTGAAGGCAGGCTGCGTCACGTGGCGCGCTTCAGCGGCACGAACAAAGCTTCCGTATTCCGCGAGCGCTGAAAAATCCTCTAGCCAAACGAGTTCCAAGGGCAATGCCTCCTGTGCATAGGGCGCGGCATTAATAGCATTGGGCGGGTGTCATCGCAAAGCATAACGTGGGGCCACAAACAACAAGAGGAACCCGTCATGCGTATCGTCGACATCCGTGAAAAAACCGTTTCCATTGCCTCCCCGATTGCCAACGCGTACATCGATTTCTCGAAAATGACCTGCTCGGTCGTCGCGGTTATCACCGATGTGATTCGCGATGGAAAACCGGTCATCGGCTACGGTTTCAACTCCAACGGTCGCTACGGTCAAGGCGCTCTGATGCGCGATCGCTTCCTGGCGCGCATCACCGAAGCTGATCCCGACACACTCGTCGACCATGAAAACAATAACCTGGATCCGTTTGCCATCTGGAAAGCCCTGATGACCAACGAAAAGCCTGGCGGCCACGGCGAGCGCTCGGTCGCGGTGGGCACCATCGACATGGCGGTATGGGATGCCGTCGCCAAGATCGAAGGCAAACCGCTCTATCGTTTGCTCGCCGATCGTTACCGTAACGGCGTGGCCGATGACAAGGTCTGGGTCTATGCAGCAGGCGGTTACTACTACCCAGGCAAAGACCAAACCAAACTCAAAGCAGAAATGCAGAGTTATCTGGATCGTGGCTACGACGTTGTCAAAATGAAGATCGGCGCGGTGCCACTGGACGAAGATATCCGTCGCATCGAAGCGGTACTTGAAGTGGTCGGCGACGGTCGTCGACTGGCAGTCGATGCCAACGGTCGTTTCGATCTGCAGACCGGTATCGCTTACGCCGAAGCCATCAAGAAGTACAACCTGTTCTGGTACGAGGAAATCGGCGACCCGCTCGACTACGCACTGCAAGCCGAGCTTGCCAATCACTACGAACTGCCCATGGCGACCGGGGAAAACCTGTTTTCCCACCAGGACGCGCGTAACTTGCTGCGTCACGGCGGCATGCGTCCGGATCGCGACTTCCTCCAGTTCGACTGCGCGCTGTCCTATGGGCTCGTGGAGTACATGCGCACCCTGAAAGTGATGGACGAAATGGGCTGGTCGTCGCGCCGCGTAGTTCCGCACGGTGGTCACCAGATGTCCTTGAACATCGCCGCCGGCCTGCACCTGGGCGGCAACGAATCCTACCCCGACGTGTTTCAGCCTTTCGGCGGCTTCGCCGACGGAATCAAGGTGGAAAACGGTTATGTCGGCCTGCCGGATATTCCAGGCGTGGGCTTCGAAGCCAAATCCGCCTTGTACGCCGTCATGCGCGAGCTGGGCGAAGGCTGATCCCGATCGATCTGCGGTTTCTTTTAGAGGGGCCGCAGACTCGGGCGTCTTTCGCAGACGCCAAACCACATGCCCATCACAACAATAAAATGAGGTGCTTCCGTGGAAATTTCCAAGTCCCGCTGGTACGGCCAGCTGTATGTGCAAGTGCTGATCGGCATCGTGATCGGTGCAGCGATCGGTTACTTCGTACCCGATATCGGCGCCAAGCTCCAACCCTTTGCCGACGGCTTCATCAAACTGATCAAAATGCTCTTGGCACCCATCATTTTCGGTACGGTCGTGGTCGGTATCGCGAAGATGGGCAGTATCAAAGAGGTCGGGCGGATTGGCGTGAAGGCGCTGATCTACTTCGAGATTCTTTCAACCATCGCCCTTGTCGTCGGTCTGATCGTGGTCAACATCGTCAAGCCTGGCGTCGGGATGAATATCAACGTCAGCGCGCTGGATGCAAATGCGATCAGCAAATACAGCCAGGCCGCCACTGAGCAAGGCGGCACCGTTGAGTTCTTTCTCAACATCATTCCCCACACCTTTCTCGGCGCGTTCTCCAACGGCGTCATGCTTCAGGTCATTCTGCTTTCGGTATTGATGGGTGTGGCTCTGGTTCAAATGGGCGAGACCAGCAAGCCATTGATCAATACCATCGATCTGTTTCTGCAGGGCCTGTTCAGGATCGTGGCGATGGTCATGCGCCTGGCGCCACTGGGCGCCGGTGCCGGCATGGCGTTCACGATCGGCAAATACGGGATCGGCACGCTGCTATCGCTCGGGCAGTTGTTGGTCGCCCTCTACATCACCACCTTGATTTTCATCGTCGTGGTACTGGGTACGGTGGCCCGATGGTCGGGCATGCCGCTGATGCAGTTTCTGCGCTACTTCAAGGATGAAATTCTCATCACGCTTGGCACCTGCTCAACCGAAGCGGTGTTGCCACGCATGATGGTCAAGCTGGAAAAGCTCGGCTGCAAAAAATCCGTAGTCGGCATGGTGTTGCCGACGGGCTACACCTTCAACGCAGACGGCACCTGTATCTATCTCACCATGGCCGCCATCTTCATTGCCCAGGCGACCAATACGCCACTGACCTTCATGGATCAGATGATCTTGCTGGGCGTATTCCTGCTGACCTCAAAGGGCTCGGCCGGGGTGGCAGGCGCAGGTTTTGTAACGCTGGCCGCAACGCTCACCACCATTCACTCCATTCCTCTGGTGGGCCTGGTCTTGCTGCTGGGCATTGACCGGTTCCTCAACGAAGCGCGGGCCGTGACCAACCTGATCGGTAACGGCATCGGCACCATCGCTATCGCCAAGTGGGACAACTCGTTTGATGTCGAGGCGTGCGAGCGTGAAATCGCCGCCATGAAACACGAGAAAGCGGCCAGGAAGGCATTGCTGGCGCAGAAATAATCTGCAAAGGGATCCGGTCATCTCGCCGTGGCAACGGTTATGGCCGGTAGCGCCTTCCAGGTCTCGTTCAACTCGAATGAGATCTGCACATCACTGGTGAGCACTAGATGGAGCCGAAAATGATCGAGCGATCACATCATGAACTGCGCAAGGCGTTTGGTGATTTACTCAAAGGAAACGTCTGCAAGTTTGCTGCTTCAGTATTCGACCCTATCTCGGTTCGTATGGCTGGCGACCTTGGCTTTGAGGTTGCCATTCAAGGTGGTTCGGTCGCCTCGCTTCAGGTACTCGGGGCACCGGACATTGCACTGCTCACGCTGGATGAGTATGTCGAGCAGGTTTCCAGAGTCGGCCGGGCCAGCCAGATCCCGATCATCGCGGATGCTGACCATGGATTCGGAAACGCGCTGAATGTCATGCGCACCGTGACCGAGCTGCAGAAAGCCGGTGTCGCTGCCTTGACGCTGGAGGACACCCACCTGCCGGCCAGGTACAACGAGCAATCGCCTGTGCTTATCGAGCGGGAAGAAGCCGCGAGCAAGATTTACGCCGCGCGGTTTGCCCGATCAGATGATGCCCTCAGCATCATCGCCCGAACCAACGTGGCCGTGACCACGCTGGAAGATTCCATTGCACGCACCACGGCGTATGAAAAGGCTGGGGCCGACGCGATTTGCCTCGTCGGGGTAAAAGACTTCGAACATCTGGAAGCACTCAGCGCACATCTGAGTGTGCCGATCATGTTGGTCAACTATGCAAATCCCGCGCTGAGCAATGTTGAGCGACTGAGTGCTGCCAATGTGCGAATTGTGGTTAATGGGCATGCGCCGTATCTGGCCGCAATCGAAGCGACGTACGAGGCGTTGTGTGAACAAAGCGGCGCGGAGGGACGCGAACTTACGCTCTCTAAGCTGCTTGCCAGGTACACACTCTCGGACAATTACCGGGAGTGGGCGGAAACTTATTTAAGGTCGGGTCGTGATTCGAATTGATTTGAAGCAGGTGAGCTGAAGCGTCATGGGGCGAGGCTGGAGACATTGTTGCCGCAGACGGACCGCCCCTCACCCTAGCCCTCTCCCCCTGGAGAGGGAACCGATTCGGGGATATTCGAGGGTTGCGCCGACCTGAACGTGGCTCGTTGAACCCAGAGTCGCTGAGCTCACAAAAGCCATAATCACTATGGTCTTGCAGGTCGATGTACCCCTAAAGACACCTCGGTCGGCCCCCTCTCCCTCCGGGCGGTCCGACGTTTCGGGAGGGCTGGGGTGAGGGCTTGCACGCCAATCGCACCATCGCCAATCAGTTTGACAGACAGCCAGTAGAACCCCGGTCAGCACCAGGGGTCTGCTCTTGTATACCCTCTCTGGAATACATCGAATGTCCGCGCAACATAGCCTGGTAATACTCGCTCGGGGCGGTTACGCCGCTCGTGGCGTGCTGTATTTGATCATCGGTATTTTTGCCCTGCTGGCAGCGCAAGACTCGACAAAACCCAAGGACAGCCACAAAAGCCTGGAGGCACTGCTCAGCCAACCCTTCGGCTATTTTCTGGTTGGGCTTGTAGTGGCCGGCCTGCTCGCCTTTGCAGCTTGGCGCGTCCTGCAAGCGACGCGTGATGTCGATCATCATGGCAAGGACCTCAAAGGTCTGGTCATTCGCGCAGGTCTGTTGGCGGGCGGTATGGTCAACGGCGCTTTAGCGATCTTCGCATTGGGTTTGCTCGTCAGCGGCATCAGAAGCTCGGGCGACTCAGGTGGGCAGACCAAAGACTGGCTGGCGCATCTGTTGTCCTGGGATCACTCGAATCTTTTGGTGTACCTGATCGCACTCGTTCCGCTGGGGGTCGGTATTGCTCACATCATCAAGGGCTGGAAGGCGACGTTCGAGAAATACTTTGAGGCGGACGAGGATGTCATGCGGTATGTCCGCCCCGTCTCGAGGTTCGGCCTGATCGCCCGTGGGGTGGTTTTTATTGAGATTGCGGTGCTGCTGGCTGTCAGCGGTTCCACTTATCAAGCGATGGATCCACCGGGTATGAAAGAGGCACTGGACGCGCTGCAAAATCTTCCAGCGGGCTGGTTGATCTTGATCGTGATGGCGTTGGGGTTGATGGCTTTCTCGGTTTACAGCTTTTCTGAAGCTTTCTGGCGAAAGATCAATATGGATGTGCCTGGGGTAGCGAGATCGTAAGGCTACGTTCACCGCTTGCCGATTGGTAACCAGGTTGGCGGTACCCGCGATAAAGCGGGCACCGCGTCCTGGCAAAGCAGAAGGCTCAAACGCCCACTTACCAGTTGTAACTCACTTTGGCGGTAATCTCGCGACCCGGGTTGTAGAAGTTCGCGGTGCCGGAACCGACCACGTGCTGCTCATCCAGCAAGTTGCTGACGTTCACCGCAAGATCGGTACCCTTGGCGATCTTGTAGTTGAAGGCGGCGTCGAACAGCGTGGTGCCATCGCTCTTGCCGGAGTTGGCTGCATCGAAGTAATAGGAACCGACGTAGCGCGCACCCAAACCAACGCTGACATCCGTGCCGGGCAGGTCGTAATAACTCCAGAGCGAAGCGGAGTGCTTGGGTGCCGTGGCGAACTCGTTGCCTTTCAGCGAGCTGCCGTCGTACAACGAACCGCGCAGTACTTCCGACTCCATGTAGGAATAACCACCGATCAGGCTGAGGTTCTGCGTTACCTGCGCCTTGGCCTCCAGGTCGAGGCCACGCGCCCGCGACTCGCCCACCGTTTGTTGCTCGATGATGCCGCTCGGCAGCACCACGGCGATGGTGACGTTTTCCTGGGTCAGGTCATAAACGGCGGCGGAGAACAGTGCGTCCATCCCCATCGGCGCATATTTCACGCCCACTTCGTACTGCCGGCCCGTCTGCGGTGTGACGCCAACTTGCGGCGGCGAGACGGATTCCACCATGCTCACATAAGTGGAGACTTCGTCGTTGACGATGTAAGTCAGCGCACCGCGGTAGGAGGTTTCGGAGAAGGTGTCTTTCTCAGTCGATTGCAAGCCTTTGCTGGTCAGATCCATCGAGTCGTTGCGCACACCCCCGGTGACGATGAAACGCTCGTAGAACGACAGGTTCTGCTGAAGGAATACCGCCTTGGTGGTCGCGTCTCGCTTGTTCACGGCATACGGCGCGATTGAGCGTGAAACACCGGTAAACACGGGATTGGCAATATCAATCGGGGTCGTCAGGTCGTAGACCGAGCTTTCCCTGGTGGTCGAATCCAGATACTCCACACCCACCAAACTGCTGCTGTCGATGTTCTCGAAACGGGCATCGTATTGCAGCATCAGATTGCCGTTGAACTGGTCGGCCTCGGTGTCTGTGCCAAACAGATAGCGGTCGACGGTCGTACCGACCCGTGCGGCGCTGTCGCTTAAGTAAACGTAGCCAAAATCATCGGTCAACTTGCTGTAACGCAGATTGCTGCGCAGTACAAAGCCGTTGTCGAAGTCATGGGTAACGTTACCGCTGAGGCTGGTGCGCTCGACATCGTGGAAGTTGTAGCTCGGCTCACCGTAAAACTTGCTGCGGTCGTACTCTTTGTCCAGCGGATAGCCGCCACTGTTGGGCGAACTTTCGGTTTTCAAGTAATCCAGAATCACTGTCGCCGACGTGTAATCCGACGGAGCCCAGGTCAGGCCACCCATAAACAACTGGTTGTCGTCCTGTGAGTGATCGTACTCGCGGTCGCTGTTCTGGCCTTTGGCAGTAAAGCGGCCGGCCAGGGTTTTCTCGTCGTTCAGCGCATCCCCCACATCGATGCCGGTCTCGACATGGTCGAACGAGCCGTAGGTCACATAGCCCTGACCAAACTTCTCGAAGCGCGGTTGTTTGGTCACGAAGTTCACCGAACCGCCGGGGTCCGCGGGGCCAAACAACGTGGAGTTGGCGCCACGCAGAATCTCGATGCGCTCATAGGCGAATGGGTCTTCGCGTACGCCGCGCATCGAACTCAGGGTCAAGCCGTCACGGTAGGTAGTGGCCTGGAAGCCGCGGATCTGGAAATAGTCGTTGCGGTCATCCGTGCCATAGAAGTCACTGACCACGCCCGGCGTGTATTGCAGCGCCTCTTCGGTGGTGCTGACGCTGCGTTGTTGCATTTCCTTGTTGGTCACCACCGACACCGAGGCCGGTGTGTTGAGAATACTGGTCGCCACCTTGCCGCCCACCCAGAGTTCCTTGGCAACCACCGAGTTGGTGTCGTCGTCGGCACTCACCCTGACCTTGGCATTGATGATGAGGGGCGCAAGGCGGTAGTCCTCGACGTCCGTTGCGTCGAGCTCCAGCGGGCCGGCCGGCTTTGCCTGGGGCACCAGCAGGTAGGCATTCGGGCCCTGCTGTTCAATTTGCAATTCGCTGCCTTGCAGCAACGATGACAGCGCTGCCGATGTATCGAGCGTGCCATTCACGCCAGCCGTGGTGCGGTTCGCGACACTCGATGCGTCGAATGAAAGACTGACGCCCGCCTCGCGCGCAAAGCGATCAAGCGCCGGCGCCAGTGGGCCCGCAGCGATGTTCCACGGTTTGACTTGATTGCTCGGGTCAGCGCTCGACGTTTGCGCCAGCGACGGCAATGAATAGCTGCTGACGATCAAACCCAAAATCGCCGCGTGCAAGGCGCGATTCAATGGATGGCGCTGTGAAACCGGGGACGAACTCATTTTCTCGCTCCAAGAAGGGACATCGACAGACTGGCCTGTATTCCGGCCTTCCAAAGAGGTCGAACGAGAATGAGAAACCACCTCATTATTTTTCACGCATTACGAAATTCAGCTGGCTGCGGTCACGGTCACCCAGTACCGGGTTCGATAATCGACGTGCAAATGCAGTGATTGCGCGATCAACGCCAGGACCTGATCGTTGTCGGCAAGCTGGAAGGTGCCGGACACGCGACGGTCCGCGACCTCTTCGGCGCAGCGCAACACCCCGGGGCGATAACGCGACAACTCCGCGATGAAATCACCGAGGCGCATGTTGCGCGCACTGATCACCCCGTCACCCCAGCTCCAGGGATCAAGGCCCTTGTCGCTGAACGTTTGCACGCCACTGGATGTGAACAGCAACTGATCGCCTGCCTGCACGCTGCGGCTTGCCGGCGTTTGACGGGCGCCGGGGAACAGCGTGACCGATCCTTCCTGGGCCGCGACCAGCGTGCCATCGTCACGCTCGCGCACCAGAAAGCGCGAACTGTGGGCCTGCATGAGGCCGTCGCGTGATTGCACCCAGAGCGGTCGCGCTGGATGCGAGCGCTGGTCCGCGCCGACACTCACAATGATTTCACCCCGTCGCAGGATGATCAGGCGTCGCTGGGCGTCGAACTCGCTGTCGACGGCGCTATCGCTGTTGAGCTGGACGAGGCTGCCATCATCGAGCTGGAAGCGGCGTCGCTCGCCGGTGCTGCTGCGTTGCTGCGCAAGCATGGCGGGGACCGGCGTGTAATCTCGGCCGAGCCAGGCTGCCGTGCCAACAGTCGCCAAGATGCCCAGCAGCTTCAGGCTTTCGCGCCGGCGCATTCCCTGACAGCTGCCAGCAAGGGTTTGTCGGGCCAGTTGCGCGGGCACGCCTTCGAAGTCATCGCCAAGGGTTTCCACACGCTGCCACGCCAACCCATGTTCCGGGCGCTGCTGCAGCCAGTGCTCAAAACTGCGCTGTGTCTGTTCATCGGCTTGATTGAAGCGAACGCGCACCAGCCATTGGATCGCCTGCTCGACAATGGCCGGATCGAGCGCCTGCGGCTCAGGCCTCGACATAACGCAAGCGATAGCAATGTTGCAGGGCCGTGGCCAGATCGCGCTCCACCGTCGCGCGGGAAACACCGAGCTTTTCGGCTATTTGCGCGCAAGTCAGGCCGTCGAGCCGGGCAAACAAAAACGCCTGCCGAACCCGTGGTTTAAGCGTACCGAGCATGCGGTCTATACGTTCGAGCGCATCCAGAATCACCAGCCGGCTCTCTTCCGAGGGCACCTCGTGTTGAGGCAACAACATCACGCTTTCCAGATAGGCACGCTCGAGTTCGCGACGACGATACTGATCAATCATCAGCCCACGGGCGATACTGCTCAAATAAGCGCGCGGTTCGCGCAAAGGGCTGGATTGACGGGATTTGAGCAGACGGACGAACGTGTCCTGCGCCAGATCGGCAGCGTTATCGCGACATCCAGTGCGCCGGATCAGCCAGCCCTGTAACCACGAATGGTGGGTGCGATAGAGCAGCCCTAGATCAGCAGTGCCTAGTGTTTCGTCGCTGCGCATCGGAATCCCGGCGAATACATGATTGATAATGAATCGCATTCTACTCACGGGATGGGGCCTGAGGCAAATACCCCTTCCCGCCCAAAACCTCCTTGAGCGCTGACGGCGCTCGTCGTGTCGATTGACGCGCCGTCAGCAGAATCAATCTCAGACGATGCTTTCGATCACCCCACCGTCAACGCGCAACGCTGCGCCCGTGGTGGCGGACGCCTGTTCGGAGCTGACGTAGATGATCATGTTGGCGACCTCCTCAACGCTGGCGGCACGCTGGATGATCGAGGAACTGCGGTGGGCGTTGACGAAATCGGCGGCGACCTTCTCCAGGCTTTCGCCGGAGCTTTCGACGGTGGCGCTGAGCATCTGCGCCACGCCTTCGGACAGGGTCGGCCCGGGCAGCACGGCATTGACCGTCACCCCGGTGCCCGCCAGACGCTTGGCGAGGCCGCGCGACACGGCGAGCTGGGCGGTCTTGCTGAAGCCGTAATGGATCATGTCAGCCGGAATATTCACCGCCGACTCCGACGAGATGAACACGATCCGCCCCCACTTGCGCTCCACCATGCCCTGCGCATAGGCGCGTGACAGGCGCACGCCGGACATGACGTTGACGTCGAAAAAACGTTGCCACTCGCTGTCCGGTATCTCGAAGAAATCCTGCGGATTGAACACGCCCAGATTGTTGATGACGACGTCGAAATCACTGTGCTCCGCGACCAATTTTTCGACCCCAGCCTCGCTGCCCAGATCACCGGCAAAACCGATGGCCTTGGCGGCCAGTTCGCCCAGCCGTTGCAAAGCGCCGTCGAGGCTTTCCTGGCTGCGACCGTTGATCACCACCTGCGCCCCCGCTTGCAAAAAGCCCTTGGCCGTCGCAAAACCGATGCCGCTGGTGGAACCCGAAACCAAAACCTTACGTCCGGTGAAATCAATGTTCATGATGACCTCGCAATGGGGTGAATGGCTGGATATTGCAGTGTTTGTAGCGCCTCGATAGTCCGCTTGGATTAGAGATGACTTTTGGAGTTTGTCGAATTATCGTCGGTGCGTCGCCGCTCAAGGTTAATCGCTTATGGGCGCGCGGGTGACCGAATTGGCAATCACGACGGCGTATTGCGCTATGGGGCGCGTCAGCACATCAGCTGGAGAAATCATCAAATGAAGGCTTCAACCCTGGTGCTTGCCGCGTTTTATTCCATGGGCATCAGCGCAGCGTTTGCCGATGGCTCGCAAACACCAAAGGACAAGCACGGGCCAGCGGGCATAGTCGTCGGTGAGCGCTTGGCCGCGGCCAGGTCCAAACTAGTCAAACAAGGCTGGAAACCAACGCGGATGCATGCCACCGACGGCTACGAATACAGCGGAGTGGAAAAGGAACTGGCTACACGCAAGTACTTCGAACTGGATACCTGCTCGTTCGATAGCTCACGTTGCATCTTGTACTACTCAAAGAAAGGCACATGCCTGCGCGTCGATACCATCGGTGAGCAATTCAACGACATGACCGTGACACGCTGGACCCGCGAATGCCCTGAAGCGCCTCAATAACCCAGTAAAGTTGGCGCAGAAAAGTAACCGCCCCACTCCCATAGGTCCCAGCCCCGAACACAACATCCGCGACCAACACAAAACCCTGTGGGAGCCAGCCTGCTGGCGATAGCGGCCGATCAGGCAACAGAGACAGCACTAGTGCCACCGCTGCCCGCCCTACTCCGCATCACTCCGGCAACTGCAAATTATCCAAAGCCCGATTCACCGCCAGCTCCCCGAGCATGATCAACTGCGAAATCCCCAACAACGCCCGCCGCTGCGAC
>NZ_JBUDGD010000067.1:0-25482 GCF_055484735.1 Pseudomonas sp. 15C
GACTTGAACTTGCAGATCGTGACGGCAGGTAAGAAGATCTAAAACCGTCCACCATGTCTCCGAACATGTGTCTACCATGTCTCCGGTACATACACTCCCGAAGGGAGAGGGAGCCGACCGAGGTGTCGTGAGTTGTGCATCGACCTGAAAGACCGAGTCGATTATGGATTCAGCGAAGCACTTTCAGATCCGTGTGGGTCGATTATGGATTCAGCGAAGCACTGTCAGTTCGGCGCAGTCCTGCAGCATTCCCCAATCAGTCCCCTCTCCCCCCGGGAGAGGGCTAGGGTGAGGGGCTGTTGATCTTCAGAGCGCTTTGTTGACCACCGGCGCATTCATCTTCGCCAACCCAAGATTCTTCAGCGCCAATTGCAGCGAGCTGTGGATAACCTGCGGGTTATCAATCGTCATCAACTCCGCCAACAACTCCTGCGCCTTGCTCAGATTGACCTGACGCAGCATCCACTTGACCTTCGGCAAGTTGGTGGCGTTCATCGACAGGCTGTCGAAACCCATCGCCATCAACAGCACCGCCGCCGCCGGATCGCCGGCCATTTCGCCGCAGATACTCACCGGCTTGCCTTCGGCATGCGCGTCACGCACGACAGTTTGCAGGGCTTGCAGCACCGCCGGGTGCAGGTAGTCGTAAAGATCGGCCACCCGCGGGTTATTACGGTCGACCGCCAGCAGGTACTGGGTCAGGTCGTTGGAACCGACCGAGAGGAAGTCGACCATCCGCGCCAGCTCTTTGGTCTGGTACACCGCGGCGGGGATTTCGATCATCACGCCGATCGGCGGCATCGGCACGTCGGTGCCTTCGTCGCGCACTTCGCCCCAGGCCCGGTGAATCAGGTGCAGGGCTTCTTCGAGTTCGTGAGTGCCGGAGATCATCGGCAGTAGAATCCGCAGGTTGTTCAGGCCTTCGCTGGCCTTGAGCATTGCGCGGGTCTGCACCAGGAAGATTTCCGGGTGATCGAGGGTGACGCGAATGCCGCGCCAGCCGAGGAACGGGTTGTCTTCCTTGATCGGGAAGTACGACAGCGACTTGTCACCGCCGATGTCGAGGCTGCGCATGGTCACCGGTTGCGGATGGAATGCGGCGAGCTGCTCACGGTAGATCGCCAGTTGTTCCTTCTCGCTCGGGAAGCGCTGGTTGATCATGAACGGCACTTCGGTGCGGTACAGACCAACGCCTTCGGCGCCGCGCTTCTGCGCCCGCGCCACATCCGCCAGCAGGCCGGTGTTGACCCACAGCGGCATGCGGTGGCCGTCGAGGGTCACGCACGGCAGGTCGCGCAGGGCATCGAGGCCCAGCGCCAGTTGTTTCTCTTCTTCGACGATTTCCGCGAACTGCTTGCGCAGCACTTCGCTCGGGTTGGTGTAGACCTCGCCACGTACGCCGTCGACGATCATTTCGATGCCGTCGACCTTGGCGTACGGCAGATCGACCAGACCCATTACCGTCGGAATGCCCATGGCCCGGGCGAGGATCGCGACGTGGGAGTTACCCGAACCGAGTACCGACACCAGACCGACCAGCGTGCCTTCCGGCACTTCGCCGAGCATCGCCGGGGTCAGCTCTTCACTGACCAGAATGGTTTTTTCCGGATAGACCAGATTCTGCTGACGCTCTTCCTGCAGATAGGCCAGCAAGCGGCGACCGAGGTCTTTGACGTCCGAGGCGCGCTCACGCAGGTAGGCGTCATCCATCAGTTCGAAACGGTTGACGTGATCGGTGACCACCTGGCGCAGCGCGCCCTGGGCCCACTGGCCGGTCTTGATTACCGTGGTGACTTCGCTGCCCAGCGAGGCATCGTCGAGCATCATCAGGTAGACGTCGAACAGCGCACGTTCTTCCGGGCGCAACTGGGTCGCGAGTTTCGCCGACAAGGTGCGCATGTCGGCACGCACGCCTTCGATGGCGGTCTTGAACAGCGCCAGCTCGGCGTCGATGTCGGTGACGGTCTTGTCCGGCACCACGTCCAGATCCGCCGGCGGCAGCATGACCACCGCGGTACCGACCGCTGCTCCCGGCGAGCCCGGCACGCCAACGAACTTGGCTTCCTGAATGCCCTTGCCCTGCCGGCCCAGACCACGGATCGAACCGGTGGCCTCGGCGTGGGCGATCACCCCGGCGAGCTGTGCGCTCATGGTCACAAGGAAGGCTTCTTCACCTTCGTCGAACTGGCGGCGTTCTTTTTGCTGGATGACCAGCACGCCGACCACGCGGCGGTGGTGAATGATCGGCGCGCCAAGGAACGAGGCATACCGCTCTTCACCGGTTTCGGCGAAGTAACGATAACGCGGGTGGTCCGCGGCGTTTTCGAGGTTCAGAGGTTCTTCACGCGTGCCGACCAGACCGACCAGACCTTCGTTGGGTGCCATGCTGACCTTGCCGATCGAGCGCTTGTTCAAGCCCTCGGTGGCCATCAGGACGAAGCGGTTGGTCTCGGGATCAAGCAGGTAGACCGAGCAGACCTGGCTGCCCATGGCCTCTTTGACGCGCAACACAATAATCCCCAACGCCGCCTTGAGATCCTTGGCGGAGTTAACTTCCTGGACGATCTTGCGCAGCGTATTGAGCATGGCTCGGGGTCGAACTCCGTCGTCAGTCGCGCGCTAAAAGGCGCGGGGCAAGCTCTTTGAGAGCGCGTCGATACACCTCGCGCTTGAATGTCACCACCTGGCCCAACGGATACCAATAGCTGACCCAGCGCCAGCCATCGAATTCCGGTTTACCGGTCAAATCCATCCGCACCCGCTGCTCGTTGGAGATCAGGCGCAGGAGAAACCATTTCTGTTTCTGGCCGATGCACAGCGGTTGGCTGTGGGTACGCACCAGGCGTTGCGGCAAACGATAGCGCAACCAGCCTCGGGTACAGGCCAGTATTTCAACATCTTCACGTTCCAGGCCAACTTCTTCGTTCAGCTCGCGGTACAAGGCGTCTTCCGGCGTCTCTTCAGGGTTGATTCCCCCTTGCGGAAACTGCCAGGCGTCCTGATTGATACGGCGAGCCCATAGCACCTGGCCGGCGTCATTCGTCAGAATGATCCCGACATTGGGACGGAAACCATCGGGGTCGATCACGGCAACAACCTCGCAAACGCATGTCGCCGCATTGTTCCACAAAGGTTGATCAGGCGGCAACGAAGCTTCCGAGCTTATGTGCACTCTTGTGAAAAGACCGTATTCTTGTCGCCTTTTTACTGACTTTTCAGCGGGTAACTGCAATGCGCCTGGCTCTATTCGATTTGGACAACACCCTTCTGGGCGGCGACAGCGATCACGCCTGGGGCGACTATCTGTGCGAGCGCGGCTTCCTCGACCCGATCGCCTACAAGGCGCGCAACGACGAGTTCTATCAGGATTACCTGGCCGGCAAGCTGGATAACGCGGCATATCTGAATTTCTGCCTGGAGATCCTCGGCCGCACCGAAATGGCCGTGCTGGACGCCTGGCACAGCGATTACATGCGCGACTGCATCGCGCCGATCATGTTGCCCAAGGCGCTGGAACTGCTGAAACAACACCGCGACGCCGGCGACAAACTGGTGATCATCACCGCGACCAACCGCTTCGTCACCGCCCCGATTGCCGTGCGCCTGGGCGTGGAAACCCTGATCGCCACCGAATGCGAAATGATCGACGGCCGCTACAGCGGGCGCAGCACCGACATTCCGTGCTTTCGTGAGGGCAAGGTGACGCGGTTGAATCGCTGGCTGAAAGAGACCGGGTATTCGCTGGAAGGCAGCTGTTTCTACAGCGATTCGATGAATGATCTGCCGTTGCTGGAGCAGGTGGCGAATCCGGTGGCGGTTGATCCGGACCCGAATCTGCGCGCCGAGGCCGAGAGGCGCGGTTGGCCAGTGATCAGTCTGCGCGGCTGAAATGGCCATCGCTGGCAAGCCAGCTCCCACAGGTTTTTCGGCTGGTCACACAAGCTGTGTTCACTGGAAATCCTTGTGGGAGCTGGCTTGCCAGCGATAGGGGCGACGCGGTCTCAAGCCCTAAACAGGCTTGGCCCCCATCAACCCGGCGATGGCGAGAAATCCGACCCCGCTGACAATCGCCAGCGCCAGATTGAATTTTCGATTGCCCACCCCGGTTGTCCACAACCGATCAAGCCGCACCAGCAGCCAGACCGCACTGAACGTGGCCACGGCATAGATCAAACTGGAGCCCAGAATCCACAATTGTCCCAGTGGCCAGCCAATCAAGTGCACCAGCCACCAGCCGGTAAACGGCATGCTGAGGATACCGATCAGCATCAGGCACCAGATAAACAGCCAGGGCCGCCGCATCGTCGTGGCCGGCCCTTCGCTGCGATTACGCCAGGTCAGGACGGCGAGCAACAGCCCGCTCGCGAGGATGACCACGGTCGCCACGACGTGAAGGACCTTCAGGGTTGTCAGGGTTTCCATGTGTTTCTCTTCCTTGGGCCATGCCCTTCAGCGTAGCCGCTCAGCCAAGAAACAGCTGATAGGCCGGGTTCTCGCTTTCATCCCAGTACGGGTAGCCGATTTCCGCCAGTGCCGCTGGCACCAGATGACGCTCGTCATGGGGAACCTGCAGGCCCGCAACCACACGGCCATCGGCGGCGCCGTGGTTGCGGTAGTGGAACATCGAAATGTTCCAGCGCCCGCCGAGTTTATTGAGGAAGTTGAACAGCGCCCCCGGGCGTTCCGGGAATTCGAAGCGGAACACCATCTCGTCGATGACATGCGCCGCGTGCCCGCCGACCATGTGGCGAATGTGCAACTTGGCCAGTTCGTTGTCGGTCAGGTCAACCACCGGGAAACCTTGCTCAGTCAGGCTCGCCAGCAGTGCGCTGCGCGGGTCGCTGTCCGGGTGCGTCTGTACGCCAACGAAGATGTGCGCTTCACTGCCGGTGTTGTAGCGGTAGTTGAATTCGGTGATCTGGCGTTTGCCGACGGCTTCGCAGAACGCCTTGAAACTGCCGGCCTTCTCCGGGATGGTCACGGCGATGATCGCTTCGCGGCCCTCCCCCAGCTCGGCGCGCTCGGCGACGTGGCGCAGGCGGTCGAAGTTGACGTTGGCGCCGGAGTCGATGGCAACGAAGGTCTGCCCGCTGACACCGCCCTGCTCAACGTATTTCTTGATCCCGGCCACGCCCAGCGCGCCGGCAGGTTCGGTGATCGAGCGGGTATCGTCGTAGATATCCTTGATCGCCGCACAGATCTCGTCGGTACTGACGGTGATCACTTCATCGACGTAATCCTTGCAGATTTCAAAGGTGTACTGACCGATCTGAGCCACCGCCACGCCGTCGGCAAAGATGCCCACGGTTGGCAGGACAACACGCTCGCCCGCCGCCATCGCCGCTTGCAGGCAATTGGAATCGTCCGGTTCGACACCGATGACCTTGATGTCCGGGCGCAGGTATTTCACATACGCGGCGATACCGGCGATCAGACCGCCGCCGCCCACCGGAACGAAAATCGCGTCCAGTGGCTGCGGGTGTTGACGCAGGATTTCCATCGCCACGGTGCCTTGGCCGGCAATGGTGTGCGGATCATCGTACGGGTGGATGTAAACGTAGCCTTTCTCATCGACCAGTTTCAGCGAGTAGGCCAGCGCCTCCGGGAACGAATCACCGTGCAGCACCACTTTGCCGCCGCGCGAACGCACGCCTTCGACCTTGATCTCCGGGGTGGTCTTGGGCATGACGATGGTGGCTTTGACGCCCAGCACTTTCGCCGCCAGCGCCAGACCCTGCGCATGGTTGCCCGCCGACGCGGTGACCACGCCGCGGGCGCGTTCTTCGTCGCTCAGTTGCGTCAGCTTGTTGTAGGCCCCGCGAATCTTGAACGAGAACACCGGCTGCAAGTCTTCACGCTTGAGCCAGATGTCATTGCCCAGCCGCTCGGAGAGCTGACGGGCGTTGTGCAGCGGGGTTTCTACGGCAACGTCATAAACGCGCGAGGTGAGGATCTTTTTGACGTACTGTTCAAGCATCGGAAAGCATCACTGAGCGGTTGGGCGGGACCCGGGAGTCTAACCCGGCTTTTGCCGATGCGACCACACGAATCCAGAGGTTTTAGCCGCGCTTGCGGCTATAATGCCGGCCTTTCTGCCCACCCCTTGCCCGCTTCGGAGCCCGCATGACCCAGGATCAACTCAAACAGGCCGTGGCCCAGGCCGCCGTCGACTTCATCCTGCCGAAACTCGACGACAAGAGCATCGTCGGCGTCGGCACCGGCTCCACCGCCAACTGCTTCATCGATGCCCTGGCCCAGCACAAGGGCGCTTTCGATGGCGCCGTTGCCAGCTCCGAAGCCACTGCCGCGCGCCTCAAGGGTCACGGCATTCCGGTGTATGAGCTGAACACGGTCAGCGACCTGGAGTTCTACATCGACGGCGCCGATGAAAGCGACGCACACCTGAACCTGATCAAGGGCGGCGGCGCCGCCCTGACCCGCGAGAAGATCGTCGCGGCCGTGGCCAAGACCTTCATCTGCATCGCCGACGCCAGCAAACTGGTACCGGTGCTGGGCGAGTTCCCGCTGCCAGTCGAAGTGATCCCGATGGCCCGCAGCCACGTGGCGCGCCAACTGGTGAAACTCGGCGGCGACCCGGTGTACCGCGAAGGTGTGCTGACCGACAACGGCAACATCATCCTTGATGTGTTCAACCTGCAGATCACCAACCCGGTCGAGCTGGAAGCGCAGATCAACGCGATTGTTGGCGTGGTCACCAACGGCTTGTTCGCCGCGCGGCCAGCGGATCTGTTGTTGCTGGGGACCAGTGAAGGGGTGAAAACCCTGAAGGCTGAATAAGCCAGACTGCCCACCTTGGTGTGGGCAAATGAAATATCTGTGGGAGCTGGCTTGCCAGCGATAGCGGCCTGTCAGTCAACAATGACGTTGAAAGTGATGGCCTCATCGCTGGCAAGCCAGCTCCCACAGTGTTTTGGGGTGTTGGTCAGGGCTGTGCTGGCTTCTTGAACACATAAAACAAATTCGGCTCACTCACCAGATACAACGTCCCCTCATCATCCATCGCAATGCCTTCAGCCTGCGGCACGGTTTTCTGCAAACCCTGGCGACCACCGCTGATGGACATGGTGCTCAGCGGCCGCCCGTCGACGTCCAGTTCCAGTATCAGTCGCGATTCATCCGACAGCGCCAGCAAATGGCCGCTGCGTTCGTCGTATTGCAGGCTCGACAGGTCGCGCACAAACATCCCGGCATCGCGTTTCGGGTTGTTGATCACATGCACCGCGTAGGATTTTTCCGGATTGAAATGCGGGAAGCCATGCACTTCATAGATCAGCATCGGGTTACGCTCTTTCGCGACAAACAGGCGCTTGCCCACCGAATCGTAGGCCAGCCCTTCGAAGCCCTTGTTGCTGGCCATGTGCACGCCGAGGGTCATTTGCTCGGCATCGTCGGCGTCGAGAAACGTGGTGTCGGCATCGAGGTGCACCTTGATCAGGCGCTGCTGGCGCTCGTCGGTGATCACGTAAGTATCGGCGCTGATGAACTCGACCGCTTCCGGGTCGCCGAAACCGACCAGGGCGATACGCCGCAGAATCTGGCCTTGCAGCGACAGCTCGATCAGCTCCGAGTTTTTGTTGGTGACGGTAAACAGACTCTTGCGCACCGGATCGTAGGTCAGCGCTGACACGTCATCGTCGAGGCCTTCGATTACCCGCGCTTCGATGTCCACGCGATATTGATCCAGTCCGATGGCCTCGCCACTCAGCGGCTGCCACAACGTGTGCAGGTTGAACCAGGCACGCTCGAACAGACGCATGTATTGGCCGATGCCGATCAACGTGACCAGGGCAATCACCGACAGGGAAATAACCAGAGGCTTGGGACGGGCAAGTCGACGCATTCGGATGGGCTCGGGAGCAGAACAGGCGGATGAAATATCACGCCTGTCTGAACTGAAGCTTAATGGCCACTTGCCTGTCAGGACAATCAGACTTGTCCGAAATTGCAGCGAGGGCTGTTATTGCTGTTTTTCGAAGCGATAGAACAGGTTTGGCTCGCTGACGATATACAGCGTACCGGCCTCGTCCATGGTCACGCCTTCGGCGCGCGGGATGGTGTCTTTCAGGCCATTGAAATTGCCGAGCAGGGTCATGAAACTGACCTGCTCGCCTTTCTCGTCCAGCTCCAGCAGCAGGTGCGAATCGGCCGACAACACCAGCAGATGGCCGGTGCGCGGATCGATCTCCAGCGCGGAGAGGTTACGGATATCCAGTTCATCGCTGGTCAGCTTTTGTTTGTCGCCCTTGAGTGCCTGGCTGCCATCGCTTTTCCAGGTGAACAGCGCCGGCGGCCGCTCCTCACCCAGCAGCAATTGCTGGTTGCGTGCATCCCAGGTAATCGCCTCGAAGGCCTTGTTCTGGTCTTTCGACGGGCCGAGGTCATGTTTCGGAAAATCAGCAATGTTCAGTTCGCGGGTGTTGGCATCGACCTTGACGATCGACAGCGTGTGCTGGCGTTCATCGACAATTGCCATCAAGCCGTTTTCCATCACGGTCAGACCTTCCGGATTGCTCCAGCCCACCAGCGGCATCTTGCGCAGCACCTCGCCTTGCAGGCTCAGCTCAACCAGAAACGGGTTTTTGCCCATCACCGAAAACAGGGTTTTGCTCTGCGGGTTGTAGGACAGGTCCGAGGCCTCGTCCTTCTCCATGCCCGGCAGCGGCTTGGCATCGATCACCACGTGGTAATCGGGCAGCCAGATGCTCTCCTTCTGCTCGGCTTTGCTTTCAAACCGCTCGAGCACCCAGAGCACGCCGCGATCATCCCAGTGCATGGCGAACGCCAGCGCATAAGCGGCGGCCAGCGCGAGCAGCAACCAGACATACCAGCGCAGGGCGAAACGCGAGCGACGGGGAGTTTTGAGCTGAGTTTGAGATGACATCAAAGGACGCGTTCCGAAAATTCAGGCTATGGGTAATAGCACAAAGAGGCCGGCTCAGACGCCAGAATGCGCGGAATTATCCGTACAGGATGTGAAAAAAACGGCAAATGGCGGGATTGCCAGCAGCGACACGAAACAAATGTAGGAGTGAGCCTGCTCGCGATGGCGGTTCGTCAGTCGATATATTGTTGGCTGACACACCGCTATCGCGAGCAGGCTCACTCCTACAAAGGGTCTTGCGGTGTGGCGGTTAGCGCACGCTGCTCTCGAAGCGGCTCGCGCCCACCAGTTCGAGGACGATGTCGTCGCCGGCGTTCAGCGGGCCGACGCCCACCGGCGTGCCGGTGAGAATCACGTCACCGGCCTGCAGCGAGAAGCAGCCGGCCATGTGCTGGATCATCGGCACGATCGGGTTGAGCATGGCGCTGCTGTTGCCGTCCTGGCGCACTTCGCCGTTGATGGTCAGGCGAATGCCGATATCAGTCAGGTCAGGGAATGTGCTGCCGACCACAAACGGCGCCAGCACCGCCGCGCCGTCGAACGACTTGGCAATTTCCCACGGCAGGCCCTTGGCTTTGAGCTCCGCCTGCTTGTCGCGCAGGGTCAGGTCCAGCGCCGGGGCGAAACCGGAGATCGCATCGAGCACTTCTTCACGGCTCGGTCTGGTCGACAGCGGCTTGCCGATCAGCACGGCGATTTCCGCTTCGTAGTGCACCGAACCGCGCTCGGTGGGAATGCTGAAACCGCCTTCCAGCGGCACCACGCAACTGCCCGGCTTGATGAACAGCAGCGGCTCGGTCGGGACCGGGTTGTCCAGTTCCTTGGCGTGCTCGGCGTAATTACGGCCAATGCACACGACTTTCCCGATCGGGAAGTGGATGCGCGTGCCGTCGACATACTGGTGCTGATAGCTCATTTACCGACTCCTGCCTTCATTGATTCATCAGAGACTGCTGATCAAACCGCGAAAATCTTGCCCGGGTTCATGATGCCGTTCGGGTCGAACACCGCTTTGACCGCTTTCATGTATTCGATCTCGGCCGGCGAACGGCTGTAGGTCAGGTAATCCCGCTTGGTCATACCGACGCCATGCTCGGCGGAAATCGAACCGTTGTACTTCTCGACGGTTTCGAACACCCACTTGTTGACCGTGGCGCACTTGGCGAAGAACTCGTCCTTGCTCAGGTTATCCGGCTTGAGGATGTTCAGGTGCAGGTTGCCGTCGCCGATGTGGCCGAACCAGACGATCTCGAAATCGGGGTAGTGTTCACCGACGATCGCGTCGATTTCCTTGAGGAACGCCGGGACTTTCGAAACGGTGACTGAAATGTCGTTTTTGTACGGCGTCCAGTGCGAGATGGTTTCGGAGATGTACTCGCGCAGCTTCCACAGGTTGTGCAGCTGGGTTTCGCTCTGGCTCATCACGCCATCGAGCACCCAGCCCTGTTCGACGCAGTGTTCGAAGGTTTCCAAGGCGCTGTTGGCCACCTCTTCGGTGGTCGCCTCGAATTCGAGCAGGGCGTAGAACGGGCAGTCGGTATCGAACGGCGCCGGCACATCGCCGCGGCCCATGACTTTGGCGAGGGCCTTGTCGGAGAAGAATTCGAACGCGGTCAGGTCGAGCTTGCCCTGGAAGGCGTGAAGCACCGGCATGATCGAATCGAAATCGGCAGTGCCGAGCACCATCGCCGTGAGGTTTTTCGGCGCGCGATCCAGACGCATGGTCGCTTCGACGACGAAACCGAGGGTGCCTTCGGCGCCGATGAACAACTGGCGCAGATCGTAACCGGTGGCGTTCTTGATCAGGTCCTTGTTCAGTTCGAGCACGTCGCCCTTGCCGGTGACCACTTTCATGCCGGCGACCCAGTTACGGGTCATGCCGTAGCGAATCACCTTGATCCCGCCGGCATTGGTGCCGATGTTGCCGCCAATCTGGCTGGAACCTGCCGAAGCGAAGTCGACCGGGTAGTAGAGACCGTTTTCTTCGGCGACGTTTTGCAAATGCTCGGTGACCACACCTGGCTGACACACGGCGGTGCGATCGGTGAGGTTCACGTCGAGAATCTGATTCATGTAATCGAACGAGACCACCACTTCGCCATTGGCCGCCACTGCGGCGGCGGACAGCCCGGTGCGCCCGCCCGATGGCACCAGCGCGACCTTGTGGGTATTGGCCCAGCGCACCACGGCCTGCACCTGCTCGATGGTCTTGGGAAACACGATGGCACTCGGCGCCGGGGCGAAGTGCTTGGTCCAATCCTTGCCGTACGTATTCAGGGAGTCGGCGTCGGTCAGGACCTTGCCGGGCTCGACCAGGGTCTTCAGTTCATCAATCAGCGCAGGATTGGTCATCGACAGAACTCTCGAACAATTCATGGTCATCCTGAGAACGCTTCACGTCGCAGGAATGAGTGTTTAGCGGGGTGGCTATGCTAGCATACCGACCCCGCAGGACAGTGCCCAAGGCCAGATCCGCGGTGACGGCTTTGTTGCCGTGCGGGTCAGCTCCAGGCTGCTCCCTCCCTGCCATTTTTCTCCGGGATACAGGTTTACGCAGATGAGCAAGACTTCTCTCGATAAGAGCAAGATCAAGTTCCTTCTTCTCGAAGGCGTCCACCAATCGGCTGTCGACGTCCTCAAGGCGGCGGGCTACACCAGCATCGAGTACCACACCAGTTCTCTGCCGGATGCCCAGCTCAAGGAAAAGATCGCTGACGCTCACTTCATCGGCATTCGTTCGCGCACGCAACTGACCGAAGAGATCTTCGATCACGCGAAGAAGCTGGTCGCGGTCGGCTGTTTCTGCATCGGCACCAATCAGGTTGACCTGGGCGCAGCCCGCGAGCGCGGCATCGCCGTGTTCAACGCGCCGTACTCCAACACCCGCTCGGTAGCCGAGCTGGTGCTGGCCGAAGCGATCCTGCTGCTGCGCGGCATCCCGGAGAAAAACGCGTCCTGCCACCGTGGCGGCTGGATCAAATCCGCGGCCAATTCCTTCGAGATCCGTGGCAAGAAGCTGGGCATCGTCGGCTATGGCTCGATCGGCACGCAATTGTCGGTTCTGGCCGAAGGCCTGGGCATGCAGGTGTTCTTCTATGACACCGTGACCAAGCTGCCGCTGGGCAACGCTACGCAGGTCAACAACCTGCACGAGCTGCTGGGCATGTCCGACATCGTCACCCTGCACGTTCCGGAAACCGCTGCGACCCAGTGGATGATCGGCGAGAAGGAAATCCGTGCCATCAAGAAGGGCGGCATCCTGATCAACGCCGCACGCGGCACCGTGGTCGAGCTGGACCACCTGGCGGCAGCGATCAAGGACAAGCACCTGATCGGCGCGGCCATCGACGTGTTCCCGGTTGAACCGCGTTCCAACGACGAAGAGTTCGAAAGCCCGCTGCGTGGCCTCGACAACGTGATCCTGACCCCGCACATCGGTGGCTCGACCGCCGAAGCGCAAGCCAACATCGGTCTGGAAGTGGCGGAAAAACTGGTCAAGTACAGCGACAACGGTACATCGGTATCGTCGGTCAACTTCCCGGAAGTGGCCCTGCCGGCTCACCCTGGCAAGCACCGCCTGCTGCACATCCACGAGAACATCCCGGGTGTGATGAGCGAGATCAACAAGGTCTTCGCCGAAAACGGCATCAACATCTCCGGTCAGTTCCTGCAGACCAACGAGAAGGTTGGCTACGTGGTGATCGACGTCGACGCCGAATACTCGGAGCTGGCGCAAGAGAAGCTGCAACACGTCAACGGTACTATCCGTAGCCGTGTTCTTTTCTAAGAACAGCCACAAGCCACAAGCTACAAGCGGCAAGTGAAAAGCGCTTTTGCCTTTACTCGCCGCTTGCAGCTAGCCACTTGAAGCTGAATAAAAAAAGGGAGCCTCGCAGGGCTCCCTTTTTTTATTTCACATTGACGGTGATTTTTTCGGAAACGATTGACGGGTCGAACGGCATGTGGCCGCTGTCGCCGAGGATCAGTTGCAAGGTGTGCTTGCCAGGGGCCAGTTTGATCGTGGCTTCGGTCTGCGCCTTGCCGAAATGCATGTGGTGAGCATCCGTCGGAATCGGCGCGCCTTCGGCCGGCAGGTCGTCGACGTCGATCAGCAGATGGTGGTGGCCGGTGTTCTTGGTGACGTCCCCTGCGGGTGCCAACGCGATGTTCTTGACGCCGAACTTGACCTTGAACTCTTGGGAAACCGTGGCCCCGTCTTCGGGAGAAACGATGAACACTTCAGCATCCTTGGGCGCCGGCGTCGCCGCACTGGCCAGCACCGAAACACCCATCAGCACACCGGCCAACGCTGCACGTGACATAAAGCTTTTCATTTTCTTCTCCAGTTTTTCCGTAAAATCCGCACGGTCATGACAACTTCATGACCATTCGTTGTCGAAGGCACTCGACAACCATAGCAAAGCGAGCCTGAATCAGAGCATCGCGATAATGATTTCAAAGGAGTGACCATGCGTTTTCTGCCTGGCCTGATCTGCCTGCTACCCCTTCTGAGCCCGCTGGCTCACGCCGAACTGATTGATGACGTCAACGACCGTGGCGAGCTGCGCATAGCCCTTGAGGCTAATACACCGCCCTTCAATTACAAGGAAGGCGACACCCTGACGGGGTTCGAGGTCGAGCTTGGGCAACTTCTCGCCAAAGAGCTGGATGTGCGCGCCGACTTCATCGTCACCGACGAGGGCGATCTGCTCCAGGGCGTCGAGAGCGGCAAGTACGACGTCGCGCTGAATCACATAGCACTGACACCCGAACTGAAGGATCGTTTCGACTTCAGCGCGCCGTACGGCAAGGTCGACGGGCAGCTGCTGGCGAAGAAGGATGAGACGCCGCGGCCGATGGTGCTGGTGCAGGCGTTGAACGCAGAGCAGCCGAAAGCGCTTGAACCGGTGGAGCTGGCGATTCCGTTTCAGAAGGGTAATCCGGCGTTTCAGGCCAGTCTGCAAAGTGCGCTGGAGCGGATCAAGGCGGATGGGCGTTTGGCGGCGTTGTCCGAGAAGTGGCTCACCGAACCCAAGTGAACACAAAACCTGTAGGAGTGAGCCTGCTCGCGATAGCGGTGTGTCAGTCGAAGAATGATTAACTGACAAACCGCTATCGCGAGCAGGCTCACTCCTACATAAGATTGCGGCGTTCTTTTAGATGAGAGCCGCCAGAGCCTGTGCGGCCTGCGGCAACTCCAGCTCGCTGAACACCAGCACCCCATGACGCTTGAGCAACGCCGCCGTCACCCCCTCACCACTGACCTTTACGCCACTGAACGTCCCGTCGTACGTCAACAGATTCCCGCAAGAAGGACTGTTGGCCTTGAGCACCGCCACCCGAATCCCATGCTGTTGCACCAATGCCAGCGCCTGCCGCGCACCGTCGAGAAACTGCGCGCTGACATCCTCACCCGCAGTGGTGATCACCGCCGCCGTGCCATCCAGCACCTCGCCACCCTGCCCGCCCGGAATCTCCGCCGCCGCCCGTGGCGTTGGCAGTCCGCCTGCGACCTCGGGACACAACGGCACCACTCGCCCTTCGGCAATCCACTGCTCGAGCAGATCAAACGGCCCGCTGGCGCCACTGTCGTAACGCACGCGATGGCCCAACAGGCAGCGGCTGACCAGAATCCTGTGCATGTCAGAACGGCTCATTGCCACGGCGGCGGAACCAACCGGTCAGCGACAGCCGCTCGCGGTTGGCCGGCAGCACTTCATGGGGCACTTCGCCGGAGAGGAACACCACCAGACAGCCGCCGGTAGGCTGTACGTCATGCACGCGGTCTTCATTCAGATACATGCGCAGTTGGCCGCCATCCTCCGGCAGCCAGCCATCGTTGAGGTAGACCACCACCGAGACCATGCGCTTGTCATCGTCGCGAAAACGGTCGACATGCCGACGATAAAACGCGCCGGGCGGATACAGGGCGAAGTGGCATTCGAAATCTTCGAGACCGAGGAACAAACCGCGATTGAGCGCTTCACGCAGGCTCTCCATCAGGTTCAGATAGCGGTCGCTGGCCTCGGCCTGGCCCGGGTCGATCCATTGGATATGGTCGCCGCGAATCCCCTCGCGAATCTCTGAAAACGGCCCGCGTCCGACCGCCGCCGGCGCCAGCTCACCCTCGGCCTCACGTTTGCGGCACTCGGCCGCCAGCTCGCGAGTCAGACCGGGGGGCAGGAAAATATTCTGCTGCGACCAGCCATGCTCGGCCAGGTCGTCGACAATGCGTAACAGCAGTGGGTGTTCAGAGGATATTGGCATGGCGCGCATAGTATGCCTGCGGCAACAAATCCGACAGAGCCACGCAGCGGCTTGATACGAATTCTCGACAAGTAACGGCACCACACGGAGAATAGTCGGCTGCTGACAGGAGTCCCTATGCGCCGTTTGCTTTTTTCACTGTTGATGTTCTGTGTGTTGCCCGCCTGGGCGGACGGCTACGACCAGTTGTACAAGATCGCCGGCTGGCCAGATCAACGTGCGCATTTCAATGACGCCCTGAGTGCCGCCCAGCAGCGCTATCAGAACAGCCTGCCGCCGGCGGTGTTCCAGGCTCTGGTCAATAACAGCAACCAGCGTTTTGCCCCACAGGCCGTGGATCAACGCGCCGAGGCGCAATTGCGGCAGAAACTCGCCGACCCGAAACCGGCGCTGACCTTCTTCCAGTCGCCGCTGGGCAAGAAAATCGTCGCCGCCGAACTGCTCGCGACCCGCCGCGATCAACTGGCCAAAAACGCCAAGGGCCTGCCGAAGATGCAGGCCAGCGACAACCGCCAACTGATCATCGGCCACCTTGCCCAAGCCTTGCCAGCGCGTGAAGCCGGGGCCGAAGTCAGCCTGGCGATCGCCGGCGTCGCGGCGGACAGTCTCAGTTCGATGATTCCGGGGCTGCTGGGTGGCGGTCAGGCGCAAGGCATGCTCAATGGCCAACGCCAGCGCTTGATGGATCAGATTGGCGCTGACCTGAACAACACGCTGCTGTACGTCTATCGCGATTTGTCGGATGAAGAGCTGGAAGAGTTTGCGACGTTTGCCGAGTCAACCGAGGGCAAGGCGTACTACCAGGCCGCACTGGCGGCGATCAGGGCTGGATTGGCGGTGGCGCAGAACCCGTGATGATCAATCGATAACCGCGAGATTTACCGTTCCGCGCCTCCGATATCTTTGCCAAACAGGCGGGTATCCGGTGGGGCTTCCCCGCCATGAATTGGGCAACTTGACGCGACGGGTCACTTGCGCAGATTGCTCTCAATACAATTGCGAACTATCTCGGAATCATTGAAAAAATCCACATTGATGATGTTGCTTTTGCGCTGCCATTCGCTGCCGATTGAATACCAGTTGTTCAACTCGGATTTGATATTTTGCACGCCCCAACCCGAATAGCAGGTGGCAGACATCGACCATAAGGCACCTGCTGCGGGCGGATTACGCATAACACTGTCAATGTGACTGTAAAGTCGGGAAGTACTGACCAATCCACTACCCGCCCAACGATGATTGATCTGAGACCATATCAAAGTTGGATTCAGATTGGATAAACCGCTCGGTGCAGCAAGGACAATCCCGCCCCTTGGGTAGTTGGCCTTGATCTCATTCAAGGTCATATTCACCGCCGCTCGCGGGATCAATGCCGAGCCGAACTCACCTACGAAATAATTATGCAACTCCTGAAATGGAACCGGCATCCCCCTCTGAGTCGATAATTCGTGAATATCAAGGATAACGATTTCAGTTGGATTCTTCTGGAGGAACTCACGAACCGCGTTCATCATTTCGCTGAGTGTCCTGCCGGACTCTAGGCTATGCGTGTGCCTGAACCGAAGACCCGTATTCGAATAGCCAGAAAAATACTTCAAGCGAATATCCAGGACCCTTATCCCGCTCTCCAGGTGGTACCAGAAAGTGTCATACTGGCAAGTAATATAAGAGTTACTATAATTTGCATAGCGATCCATCCCGGCATTATGAGTTCCCGGCAGGCTCAGTTGCCAAAGCTTTTTGTTACCAATGGAACTTCGCAGATCTCCCATCCAGGATTTTCGTTGATAGCTCGTGAGAGCAGGGACTATATTTAGAGCAGTCATAAACATTCCTCAAGCGCACACACTACTTAAGTAGCCCGCCGCTCGTGCAGTTATATTAATCAGGCTTGATCGTCGGCAGCAGACAATTGGTATTTACCCAACTGGCTACTCCGCCGCAAAATCAAAATAACGCAGAGAAGAGCAAATGACGAAACTCCAACCGTTGCATAAGTTTTCTAATATTAACAAACAGCCCCCTCTATAATTAAAACTTAAAGAGGAAAGTAACATGCCGGGTAATTGCCACTTGCTAGTTGATTACTTGGCAGACCGCTACTTGAGCAATGCGCTACGCATTCCGCCCCTTGATCCGCTTGCTCAGAAACTCGAAATACTCCTCGCGCATATCAGCCGTCTCATTCGCCAGATGATGCCGCGCCTCGGGTAACAGCAAAATCTGCGGTCGATCGAATTTCCATTTCAACACTTGCAGGTTGTGCTGCCAGTCCACCGTCATGTCCGCTTGCCCCTGAATGATCAGCGGCCGTCGCGGGCTTTTTTTCGCGTGCTCGACGCGAATGATCCAGCGTGACAACGCGCCCACCCATTGGGTCGGCAAGCGCCGCGGCTGCAACGGATCGGCCTGCAGGAACGGCAGGAAATCCGGGTCATTGGAATTCTCGCTGAAGCGCCGCGCGACGCCGCGAACGAAGGGCCTGAGCAGGTAATAACTGAGCTGCGACCATCCCCACGCCCGCGGCCGCACCAGCGGTGCCAACAGAATCACCTGGCCCTGCGCCGGGCTGCCCTCGCCATGATTGAGCAGATGATCGACTACGATCGCCCCGCCAGTGCTTTGCCCGCACAAGTGCCACGGCTGCGGCAGCGTGATCGACTGCGCTTCGGCAAACAACGCCTGGAGCATGTGCTGATATTCCGCGAAATCGCGAATGCTCGCCCGTGGCCCGCTCGACAGGCCATGCCCCGGCAAGTCGCAGGCGATCACGGCAAAATCCTGATCCAGCGCCCACTCGATCACATGCCGATACAGGCCGGTGTGATCGTAATAACCGTGCAGCAGGAACAGCGTCGCCTTGACCTTCTCCGGCCACCAGCAATGGCTGACCAGTTCATAGCCATCGACTTCGAAACGGCCCATGCCGCGCCAGACATCGCGTTCGGGAAAATCGGTCTGGTAGAAGCGCTGATACGCCTTCGCCTCGTCCGACAGCGGCTGCCACTCGGCCAGAGGCTTGAGGCTCGCGCGGATTTGATCGGGGTCGAAAGTATCAGGCATGCGGACATTCCAAAGCGGTAAACGGACTTTATCGGCCTGCGATATTCATCTGTCGCGGCAAGCATGGCAAGCTAGCCGGCCTCTGAGGAACCAAATCCATGCGTTCGCCCTACCGCACCGCACTGTTCGCCAGCCTGCTCGCGCTGATCTGCGCCGGCGTGCTGTGGGCCGCGTATGACTGGTTTCAGGGCCGTTATCTGCGCGCATTCAGCGAGCACACGGCGGTGTTTTCCGGCGATCCGCTACGCCTGCCGGGTGAGCTCGCCGGGCCGGGCAACATCCGCCTCGTACATTTCTGGGACCCGGCCTGCCCGTGCAACGTCGGCAACCAACAGCACCTGAGCGAAATGGTCGAGCAGTTCGGCGCCCGCGGCGTGGAATTTTTCGCGGTGCAAAAACCCGGCAGCCACGGCCAATTGCCCGCCACCCTCACCCGCCTGAAAACCATCGTCGTCCTGCCGGGCTCTGAACAAATTCCCGCCAGCCCCGCCGTGGCCATTTGGGACCGCAGCGGCAAACTGGCCTACTTTGGACCGTACAGCGAAGGCCTGACCTGCAATTCCAGCAACAGCTTCATCGAACCGATTTTGCATGCTCTGACGGAAGACCGACCGGTCAATGCCACGCATACGCTGGCGGTGGGTTGTTATTGCCCATGGCCGGTGGAGGCGAAGTAAGGCATTCCGGACATTTCAAGGATTGCGCTGCACGGCATAGAGGCTCTGTGCTAATTGTTTGCAGCCCGACGGGCGGCCATTCCCGCCTGCACAAGGAGTCACCATGAAGCGCGTGTTCACCCTTCTCGCTTTGCTTATTGTCGCCCTGCTCGGCGCGCTGGGCTGGTATGTCTACAGCAAACAACCGACGCGTCAGGGCCAGGTCGAGCTGCGCGATCTGCTGGGCTCGGTGACCGTGCGCTACGACGAGCGCGGTGTGCCGCACATTCGCGCCGAGAACGAAACCGACCTTTATCGTGCACTCGGCTACGTGCATGCCCAGGACCGGCTGTTCCAGATGGAAGCCATGCGCCGTCTCGCCCGTGGCGAACTGGCCGAGGTGCTCGGGCCGAAACTGCTCGACACCGACAAACTGTTTCGCAGCCTGCGCATTCGCGAGCGCGCCGCCAGTTACGTCGCCAGCCTGGATAAGCAATCAGCGGCGTGGAAGGGCCTGCAAGCCTATCTGGATGGCATCAACCAATATCAGGACAAACACGCTGCGCCAATTGAATTCGACGTGCTGGGCATCCCCAAGCGGCCGTTCACTGCCGAAGACAGCATCAGCGTCGCCGGTTACATGGCCTACAGCTTCGCGGCGGCGTTTCGCACCGAGCCGTTGCTGACTTTCGTCCGTGATCAACTTGGCGCCGATTACCTCAACGTGTTCGACCTCGACTGGCAAGGCAAAGGCGTCCTCGTCAACGATCACAACCACGCGGCGCCCGCCCTCGCCGCCAGTGACTGGAAAGACCTCAACGCCCTCGCCCGCCTCAGTGAGCAGGCGCTGATCGACAACGGCCTGCCGCAGTTCGAAGGCAGCAACGCCTGGGTCATCGCCGGCAGTCGCAGCCAGAGCGGCAAGCCGTTGCTGGCCGGCGATCCGCACATCCGTTTCTCGGTGCCGTCGGTGTGGTACGAGGCGCAGCTGTCGGCGCCGGGTTTCGAGCTGTACGGTCATCATCAGGCGCTGGTGCCGTTCGCGTTCCTCGGCCACAACATGGATTTCGGCTGGAGCCTGACCATGTTCCAGAACGACGATCTGGACCTGATCGCCGAGAAGGTCAATCCGGACAACCCCAATCAGATCTGGTATCGCGGCCAGTGGACTGACCTGCTCGTCACTGAACAGCAGATCAAGGTGAAGGGCCAGGCACCGGTGACCCTCACCCTGCGCCAATCGCCCCACGGCCCGATCGTCAACGACGCATTGGGTGCGGCGGCGGGCAAAACCCCGATCGCCATGTGGTGGGCGTTTCTCGAAACGCCGAACCCGATCCTGGAAGGCTTCTATCAGCTCAACCGCGCTGACACCCTGGCCAAGGCCCGTGCCGCCGCCGCGAAAGTCCAGGCGCCGGGACTGAATCTGGTTTACGCCAATGCCAAGGGCGACATCGCCTGGTGGGCCTCGGCGTTGCTACCGAAGCGGCCCGCCGGGGTCAGGCCGGAATTCATTCTCGACGGCAGCACAAATCAGGCGGACAAGGACGGCTACTACCCGTTCAGCGCCAACCCGCAGGAAGAGAACCCGTCGCGCGGCTATATCGTCTCGGCGAACTTTCAGCCCGTGTCGCCGACCGGCATGCCGATTCCCGGTTACTACAACCTTGCCGATCGCGGCCAGCAGCTCAATCGTCAGCTCAGCGACAAACATCTGAAGTGGAGCAACGAAGCCAATCAGAAGCTGCAACTGGGCACCGCGACCGGCTACGGCCCGCGCCTGCTCGCACCGTTGCTGCCGGTGTTGCGCGAGGTGGTGAGCGATCCCGCGCAGCTGAAACTGGTCGAGCAACTGGCGCAGTGGCCCGGCGACTATCCGCTGGATTCGGTCAGTGCGACGCTGTTCAATCAGTTCCTGTACGACCTGGCCGATGCGGCGATGCGCGATGAGTTGGGCAACGAGTTTTTCGACACGCTGCTGTCGACGCGGGTGATCGATG
Source organism: Pseudomonas sp. 15C (assembly GCF_055484735.1). NCBI lineage: Bacteria > Pseudomonadati > Pseudomonadota > Gammaproteobacteria > Pseudomonadales > Pseudomonadaceae > Pseudomonas > Pseudomonas sp. 15C. The sequence goes on from NZ_JBUDGD010000067.1 coordinate 20,889, forward strand.
CAGCGCTGCCGAGGTTGGCGGCGAATGCCGATTCGCCGTGGTGGGATAACCGCAGCACGCCCGCGAAAGAGACTCGCGCCGATATCGTCCGCGCAGCATGGCAGGCGAGCCTGCACCATCTGAAGCTGACCCTTGGCGACGATGTGGCGGCGTGGCAATGGGGCGCGGCGCATACCCTGACCCATGGCCATCCACTGGGCCAGCAAAAACCGCTGGATCGTCTGTTCAACGTCGGGCCGTTCGCGGCGCCGGGCAGCCATGAAGTGCCCAACAACCTCTCAGCGAAAATCGGCCCGGCGCCGTGGCCCGTTACGTATGGGCCATCAACGCGGCGACTGGTGGATTTCGCCGATCCGGCGCACGGGCTGACGATCAACCCGGTGGGCCAGAGCGGCGTGCCGTTCGACAGTCACTACGACGATCAGGCCGAGGCGTATGTGGAAGGGATCTATGTGCAGGCGCATTTCAGCGAGGAAGAGGTGACGGCGAATACGCGCAGTACCTTGAAGTTGTTGCCGGCGCGAGTACGTTAAAAGCCCCTCACCCTAGCCCTCTCCCAGAGGGAGAGGGGACCGACCGAAGTGTCTGGCGTTATACATCGCCCTGATAGCGCGGTGTCGATTATGGATTCAGCATGAGCCTTTCACGTCGGCGTACTTTTTCAATATCCCCCAATCGGCTCCCTCTCCCCCTGGGAGAGGGCTGGGGTGAGGGCTTTCGAGCTCAAGCCCACATCAAACATCCAGCGCAAAATTCATCCGAAACTGCTGCGGCGTCACCCCCAGCCGCCGGTTGAACACGCTGCGCATATGCTGCGCATCGCGAAACCCGCACTGATAGGCCACGGTCTTCAGCGGCGCTGTGGTGCTTTCCAGCATCACCCGCGCCGCATCAACCCGCGCGCGCTCAACGAACTCTGCCGGCGTGACTTTCGCCTCCCGAGCAAAGACCCGGGAGAAATTGCGCGCACTCATGTTCGCCGCATTGGCCAGATCGGCAATCGTCAGATCGCCGGTGAGATTGGCCAGCACATACAACTGCACCATCGCTACCGCTGACGTCGGCTCGGCGTGCGGAGTGAGGAACGGGCTGAACTGCGATTGCCCACCGGAACGCTGGGTGAACACCACCAGCCGCTTGGCCACGCTGAGCGCCACCTCGGCGCCGTGATCCCGCGCCAGCAGATACAACGACAGATCGATCCCCGCCGTAACCCCGGCCGAGGTGTAGAGCGGGCCATCCTCGACGTACAAGCGATCAGCCTCGACTTGCGTGGCCGGGCACAACTGCGCCAAGGCCTCGGCATCGTTCCAGTGAGTAGTCACCGTGCGCCCGTCCAGCAGCCCCGCCCGCGCCAGCATGAACGCGCCATTGCAGATCGAGCCGAAGCGCTGCACCCGCGCGCAAGCCTCACGCAGCCAGCTATCGAAAGCGCTGCCGAAATCCATGAACGGCAACTGCGGCCCACCGGCGACCAACAACAGGTCATAGGGCTCGAGCGCTTCGCTGAAATGCCGATGCGCATTCACGCTCAGGCCGTTGGAGCAGGCCATCGCCCCGTGCTCGACGCCGATCACTTCCAGCCGATAGTGATCCTGCGGAGCGAGGAACCGGTTGGCCTCAGCAAACACGTCCATGGGACCGCTGACGTCCAGCGACTGCACGCCGGGAAACACCACAATGGCGACGGATTTGCTCATGCTGTGAAGCTCCGCTGGGTCTGTTTGCCGAGTTGGCACGATTTGCAGGTTGATTGGCAAGGATCGCAGCCACGTCTCGATTGTTGGTCTTTAGCGCCAGGAACAGACTTTCCTCACCAGCGCCACAACGGCGTTTTCGATGAGGCAACCGATATGAGCACCAGCATCGCCGGCATCAGGATCCCCGACAGCGCCTTCGCCCGGGCCACCACCGAGTACATTCGCGACATCGAATCCGACCTGCTCTATCACCACTCACGCCGGGTGTTTCTGTTCGGCGCGCTGAGCGGCGAGCGCCGGCAACTGGCCTACAACCCGGAGCTGTTGTACGTCGGCGCGATGTTCCACGACCTCGGTCTGGTCGAAGGTCATCGCAGTGATGAAGAACGTTTCGAAGTGGATGGCGCCAATGCCGCCGCAGCGTTTCTCAAGCCTTACGGACTGAGCGACGACGATATCGAACAGGTGTGGTTGTCGATTGCGCTGCACACGACACCGGGCGTGCCGAAACATCTGCGTCCGACCGTGGCGCTGGTCACTGCCGGGGTGGAAATGGATGTGCTGGGCATGGATTACGCGGCGTTCAGCAGCGTGCAGCGAGAGGCGGTGGTGCATGCGCATCCACGCGGTGAAGGCTTCAAGGAATGCATCATCTGCGCGTTTGCCGATGGCTTGCGTCACCGTCCGCAGACAACGTTTGGGAATGTGAAGACCGATGTGCTGAAGGATCAGGAGCCGGGGTTCAAACCGCTGAACTTCGTCGAGGTCATCCGCCGGTCTCCCTGGATTTCCTGACCGCAGAAAAACCTGTGGGAGCGGGCTTGCCCGCGATGGCGTCTTTACAGTCAACATCAATGTCGAATGTCAGATAGCTATCGCGGGCAAGCCCGCTCCCACAGGGATATGGATTGGTCTTGAAAAAGCAACCAACCCGACAGGGCTCACGCCGCTTCCGGACTCGGTGCGCGGCGCGCGTCCGGTTGCTTCCAGGAATCGGCTGCGCTTTCTTCGATGGCTTGCTGGATGGCTTTCTTGCGCGCTTCTTCGGCACGGCGGCTGAAGAACCAGACGAGGAAAGTCACCAGCGACACCGCCAGCAGAATCAGGCTGGCCACGGCATTGATTTCCGGTTTCACGCCCAGGCGCACCGCCGAGAACACTTCCATCGGCAGGGTCGTCGAACCCGGCCCGGAGACGAAGCTCGCCAACACCAGATCATCCAGCGACAGGGCGAACGACATCATCCCGCCCGCTGCCAGTGACGGTGCGATCATCGGGATGGTGATCAGGAAGAACACCTTCCACGGCCGCGCGCCGAGGTCCATCGCCGCCTCCTCGATCGACAGGTCCAGCTCACGCAGACGCGCCGACACCACCACCGCCACATACGCCGCACAGAACGTGGTGTGAGCGATCCAGATAGTGACGATGCCGCGTTCCTGTGGCCAGCCGATCATCTGCGCCATGGCCACGAACAGCAGCAACAGCGACAGACCGGTGATCACTTCCGGCATGACCAGCGGCGCCGTCACCAGGCCGCCGAACAGCGTGCGGCCCTTGAAGTGGGTGATGCGGGTCAGCACGAAGGCCGCCAGCGTACCCAGTGCCACCGCTGCCACCGCCGTGTAGCAGGCAATTTCCAGCGAGCGCAGCACCGAGCCCATCAGTTGCGAGTTATCGAGCAGGCCGACGTACCACTTCACCGACCAGCCGCCCCACACCGTGACCAGTTTGGAAGCGTTGAACGAGTAGATCACCAGGATCAGCATCGGCAGATAGATGAAGATCAGACCCAGCACCAGCATCAGGCTGGAGAAACGGAAGCGTTTCATTCTTTACCCTCCATTTCCTTGGCCTGACTGCGGTTGAACAGGATGATCGGCACGATCAGGATCGCCAGCATCACCACCGCCAGGGCGGACGCCACCGGCCAGTCACGGTTGTTGAAGAATTCCTGCCAGAGCACTTTACCGATCATCAGGGTTTCCGGACCGCCGAGCAGCTCCGGGATAACGAACTCACCGACCACCGGAATGAACACCAGCATGCAGCCGGCAATGATGCCGTTCTTGGACAGCGGAATGGTGATTTTCCAGAAGCTGTTGAAGGTGCTCGAACCGAGGTCCGATGCCGCTTCGAGCAGACTGTTGTCGTGCTTCACCAGGTTGGCGTACAGCGGCAGGATCATGAACGGCAGGTACGAGTAAACCACGCCGATGTACACCGCCAGGTTGGTGTTGAGGATCTGCAGCGGCTCGTCGATCAGGCCCATGCTCATCAGGAAGCCGTTGAGCAGGCCGTTGTTGCTGAGAATGCCCATCCACGCGTAGACGCGGATCAGGATCGCCGTCCAGGTCGGCATCATGATCAGCAGCACCAGCACCGTTTGCAGCTCTTTGCGCGCACTGGCGATGGCGTAGGCCATTGGATAGCCGATCAGCAGGCACAGCAACGTGCTGATGAAGGCCATCTTCAGCGAGCCGAGGTAGGCGGCGATGTACAACTCGTCGTCACCCAGAAGCGCGTAGTTGCCCAGGTTCAGCAGCAACTGCAGCTTCTGCTCGGCAAAAGTATAGATCTCGGTGTACGGCGGGATCGCCACATCGGCTTCGGCGAAACTGATCTTCAGGACGATGAAGAACGGCAGCATGAAGAACAGGAAGAGCCAGATGAACGGCACGCCAATGACCAGTTGCCGGCCATTGGGGATTATTCGATTGATGCGACGTTTGAATTTGCGCATGTTCATGAGCGAAGTACCACGCCGCTGTCGTCTTCCCACCACACGTAGACCTGATCGCCCCAGGTCGGACGTGCGCCACGACGTTCGGCGTTGGCGACGAACGACTGCACCAGTTTGCCGCTCGGCAATTCGACGTAGAACACCGAATGAC
>NZ_JBUDGD010000068.1:0-24761 GCF_055484735.1 Pseudomonas sp. 15C
GGCCCCTATCGCGAGCAGGCTCACTCCTACATTGGAATTGCAAACCCGATCAAGTGTAGGAGTGAGCCTGCTCGCGATAAGGCCAGCTCAGACACCACCCACCTAAGGTTTGCGCAACAAATACGTATCCATGATCCACCCATGCTCCGCCCGCGCCGCCTTGCGCACCCTTTCGATCTCATCTGCCACGTCCGCCAGCCGCCCGCTGATCAGGATCTCGTCCGGCGTGCCCAGATAGGCGCCCCAATAGATCTCTGTTTGCGCATCGGCCACGCTCTGATAAGCATCCTCGGCATCGAGCATCACCACCAGACTGTCCGTGTTACTCACCTGCCCCGCCGCCAGACGCCGTCCGGTGGTGATTTCAATGGAGCGGCCAATCGTGTTCAGCGGCAGCTTGTGCTGCGCCGCGAGTGCCTGAACGCTGGTGATGCCGGGGATTACTTGAAATTCAAAGGCGCACGCACCCGACGCTAATATCGCCTGAAGAATGCGCACCGTGCTGTCGTACAACGCCGGGTCGCCCCAAACCAGAAAACCGCCGCACTGGCCGTCAGACAATTCGTCATTGATCAGCCGTTGAAAGGTGCGCTGTTTGGCTCTGTTCAGGTGATCGACACTGGCCGTGTAGTCGACTGCATCGCGCTCGCGCTCGCGCTCAGGGCTGTGGGCTTCGACGAAACGATAATCGCGGTCGTCGCTGATGTATTGCGCGCAGATTTCCCGGCGCAAATCGATCAGCTTGTCCTTGCGCGGGCCTTTGTCCATCAGAAAGAACACGTCCACCCGATTCAGCGCTTTGACCGCCTGCATCGTGATGTAGTCGGGACTTCCGGCACCGATGCCGATCACCAGCAATTGTTTCATCAACAAGCTCCTGCCACCGCCAAGCCGGGTAGTAGCAAGCGCCAGCGGCCGCTAAAACGCAATTCAACCGTCGACAACGGTTCGACATCGATGTCATGAAACGCCGACCCGCGCATGACTTCGGTCAGCGCTGCGCGAATGACAAACGGATGAGTCACCGCCAGCACATGACCCGGAGTCGCTTGCACACTGGCCAGCCATCCCGCTACCCGCTTACAGAGTTGTGCTACCGACTCGCCGCCATGCGGCGCCGCATGGGTGTCGCGCAGCCAGCTGTTCAGGGCTGCCTCTTCGCTGCGTTGCAGATCCTTGATCGATACGCCACTCCAGCGCCCCCAATCGCAATCGCGCAGCGCTTCGTCGAGTTGCGCATCCGCACCAAACCACGCCGCCGTCTGGCGCGTGCGCAATTCCGGCGCGCAGAGCAAACGCGGCGCAGTATTGAAACGCGCGATCAGTGCAGTCGGCGCCAGCCCGGTGTTTTCAACAGGCTCATTCGTAGGAAAACACGCCAGTTTCTGTGCGACGGTTCGTGCATGGCACATCAATGTCAAACGCGTTGTCTGCACGGGAAGCGCTCCGGTCGGTCACTGCTGCAATCAAGGGCATGGTTCTGAACCGGCAGCAATTGTGCCGTAAACCGGGGCTGCCGGGTGGATGCCAGATCATCGGCGGCCAACTGGAATGAATTCCCATAAGGCAACTTCTGACGCCGGCATGGGCAATGGACTACAAGACCAGTCGACATTCGTGAAGCCCTTGTTACACGGGCGTCTCGCCCTGTTTTGGTGCCGTTTAAACACGCCGAAAAATTCGCTAGACATGTAGCGCCACTTACATAAATACTGTTTTAACGGATTATGAAGCAGATTCAACACCCCTCATCCAGCAGGAGCCCGGATGCCCCCTCTCAGAGACCTGATCACCGAGCCCGGCCTGGATCTTACGCCGTCCGAGCGCAAAGTCGTTCGCGCCTTGCTCGATCAGTACCCGCGCAATGGCCTGGGCCCGATGGCGCGGCTGGCCGAACACGCGGGTGTCAGTGATCCGACCATCGTACGTCTGGTGAAAAAACTCGGTTTCGGCGGTTATGCCGAATTTCAGGACGCCCTGCTCAGCGACATGGACCATCGCCTGCGCTCGCCGCGCACGCTGTTGCAACCACGCGCCCAGCAACACAAGGACGACGCCTGGAGCCACTACCTGGGCGACAGCCATCGTCTGCTGGTGGAGACCCAGTCGCTGACGCAACCGGAAGACGTGCGCATCCTTACCGACTGGCTGCTCGATGCGCGTCATCAGGTGTACTGCTTTGGCGGACGCTTCAGCAGCCTGATGGCCACTTATCTGCTCAACCACTTGCGGCTGTTGCGCCCCGGTTGCTTTGCGCTGGAGGACAACGCGCAACTGCCTGATCGGCTGTTCGATCTGCAACGCCAGGACGTGGTGCTGCTGTTCGACTATCGCCGCTACCAGACCCAGGCGTTGCGCGTCGCCAGTGCCGCGAAAAACACCAATGCCCGGGTGGTGTTGTTCACCGATATATATGCCTCGCCGCTGCGCGAGCTGGCTGACCTGATCATCAGCGCCCCAGTCGAGTCGGCCTCGCCGTTCGACACCATGGTCCCGGCGCTGGCGCAGGTCGAGGCGCTGATCGCCTGTCTGACGTTGCGCACCGAGAATCTGGCCGATCGCCTGGAAGGCATCGATGCCCTGCGCAACGACTTCAACACCCATTTGCTGGAGGATAAATAAGGATGTTCAGCCTTCCCCACCGCTCGCCGCGTGACTTGCCGTATGCCAGCGACCACACCGCGCTGTTGCTGGTGGACATGCAGCGTGCCTGGCTCGAACCGCAGTTCGATGCTCACTTGACGGGGCCTGATGCCGAGTATTTCCTCAGTCGCGCACGCACCCAGGTACTGCCAAACCAGCAACGCTTGCTCGCAGCGTTTCGGCAGGCCCGGCAGAACGTCCTGCACACGATCATCGAAAGCCTGACCGCCGACGGCCGCGACCGTTCGCTCGATCACAAACTGTCAGACATGCACCTGCCCAAAGGCAGCGCGCAGGCGCAGATCATTGCTGAACTGACCCCGGCGGAAAACGAAATCGTTCTGCCGAAAACCTCCTCCGGCGTGTTCAATTCGACCAACATCGACTACGTCCTGCGCAACCTCGAAACCCGCCATTTGATCATCGCCGGCATCGTCACCGACCAATGCGTCGACATGGCCGTGCGCGACGCTGCTGACCGCGGTTATCTGGTCACGCTGGTGGAGGACGCCTGCGCCACCTATAGCGCCGAACGCCATCACGCCTGCCTCAACGCGATCAAGGGTTACTGCTGGATCACCGACACCGACACAGTGCTTGGCCGCTTGCAGGAGATGCAGGCATGAGCACGCGCCTGACACCGCTGCCGCTGACCACGCTGGTCACTACTGACCTGATCGGCATCACCCGTGGCCGCTCGTTTCCCACCGATGAACTGGAGCATTATCAAGCCACCGGATGCGGCTGGGTGCCGGCCAACAGCGCGTTGACGCCACAGGACATCATCGCCTCGACCAATCCGTGGGGTGCGTATGGTGACTTGCGGCTGATCCCCGATTTGAGCAGCCGGGTCATCGTCAGCAATGGCCCGGACGCCAATGCCCCGGCCATGGATTTCATCCACGGCGACATTCGCGAAACCGATGGCCGCCCGTGGGGCGCCTGTCCGCGCACGTTGCTGCGTGATGAAATCGAGCGTTATCGCGATGAACTGGGCCTGCAGGTCAACGCGGCGTTCGAACACGAATTCAATCTGCACGCCGGGTCCGCCGAGCATCTGGCGTTTTCCCTCCAGGCCCAGCGTCAGGGCGCCGAGTTCGGCGGCTGGCTGCTCAGTGCCTTGCGCGCCGGCGGGGTCGAGCCAGAGATGTTTTTGCCCGAGTACGGCAAGCACCAGTACGAAATCACCTGTCGCCCGGCCCTCGGCGTGGCGGCGGCCGATCGTGCGGTGAACGTGCGCGAGATCAGCCGCGAGATCGCCCGGCAACTGGGCCTCGACTTGACCTTCGCGCCGAAAACCAAGGCCGACGCAGTGTGCAACGGCGTGCATTTGCATGTGAGTCTGCTCAATCTGGCAGGCCAGCCAATGCTTTACGACGCCGGCACCAGCAACGGCCTGTCGAGCATCGGTCAGCACTGGGCGGCGGGGATCCTGCATTATTTGCCGGCGCTGTGTGCGTTTACCGCGCCGACGCCGGTGTCTTACCAGCGCTTGCAGCCGCATCACTGGAGCGCGTCCTACGCGTGTCTGGGTCATCAGAATCGCGAAGCGGCGCTGCGCATCTGCCCAACGGTGAGCCTCGGCGACAAGTCCGTCGCCCAGCAGTTCAATGTTGAATTCCGCGCGATGGACGCCACCGCTTCGCCGCATCTGGCCATGGCCGCGTTGCTGATTGCCGGAAGGCTGGGCATCGAACAGCGTCTGGCGCTGAACGCGATCACCGATGAAATCCCCGATTCACTCAACGACGAGCAACGCAAGGCGCGGGGCATCGTCGCCCTCCCCGCCTCGCTGGCCCAGGCGCTGGAACGCCTGCGCAGCAGCCCCGCGTTAACCGAGTGGCTGCCCAAGCCATTGCTCGACACCTATTACGCCCTGAAAACCGAGGAACTGGCGCTGACGGAACAGCTCTCGCCCGCTGACTTGTGTGAGCACTATGCACGCCTGTACTGAATCCACCGAGCACGGGTTGTACACCCGCCCGGCTTACAACCTGATCCGCGAGGATTCGACACACCCGTTGATTCTGGTGTGCGAACACGCCAGCCGCTATATCCCCGCAGCCCTGAACAATCTGGGCCTGGATGATGCCGCCGCGCAAGAACATATCGCCTGGGACATTGGCGCTCTGCAACTGGCCGAACAGCTTTCCGAACAACTTGGCGCCACCTTGCTGAGCGCCAACTATTCGCGGCTGCTGATCGACCTGAACCGGCCACGGCACGCCGCGGACAGCATTCCGGCGCAAAGCGAGATCTATCAGGTGCCGGGAAACCGCGAACTCGACGAAGCCACTCGTGAATATCGTCGGCAGATGCTGTTCAAGCCGTTTCACGCGCGTTTGCAAACGTTGATCGACGAACGCATCGCCCGCGGGCAACCTGTACGCGTGGTCGGCATTCATAGTTTCACCCCGGTGTATTACGGCCAGCCACGACCGCTGGAAGTCGGCGTGCTGTTCGGCCAGGCCAAGGCCTATGCACAGCGCCTGCTCGACGGGCTCGAGGCGCATCCGCTGAAAGTGGCCGGCAATCAGCCGTACCGCATCGACCCGTTGGGCGACATGACCGTGCCGGTGCATGGCGACGCCCGTGGTCTCGACTCGGTGCTGATCGAGGTGCGCAACGACTTGTTGCGCAGCCCGGAAGCCGTGTCGCGCTGGGCCGGTTACCTCACACCCTTGCTGTAATCGATGTTGCTGTAGAGAAACACCGCTGGCGCTGTAAACGACGGACCGACAACAACTGAAACGACCGATTGGCTGACAAGGAGGTAGGCTTCATGGAAATTGAACAATTCGGCTACAAACAAGAGTTGAAACGTAGCCTGACGCTGACCGACCTGGTGGTGTACGGGATGATCTTCATGATCCCCATCGCCCCGTTCGGTGTGTATGGCTACGTCAACGCCGAGGCGCCGGGCATGGTGCCACTGGCCTACATCATCGGCATGGTGGCGATGCTCTTCACCGCGCTGAGCTACGGCAGCATGGCCAAGGCCTTTCCGATCGCCGGCTCGGTGTATTCCTATGCGCAACGCGGCCTGAATCAACACGTCGGCTTCCTCGCCGGCTGGCTGATGCTGCTGGATTACCTGCTGATTCCGCCGCTGCTCTACGTTTACGCGGCCATGGCGTTAAACCATTTGTATCCCGATATTCCGAAAGTCGGCTTCATTCTGGCATTCCTGGTCAGCGCGACGTTCGTCAACCTGCGCGGCATCACCTTCACCGCGCGGATGAACATCGTCTTCCTGCTCGCGCAACTGGTGGTGCTGGGGATTTTCCTGTTCTACGCATGGAATGCCTTGCACAACGGCGGCGGCAACGGCGAGCTGACGCTGGCGCCGCTGTATCATCCGGAAACCTTCAATTTCGCCCTGCTGATGCAAGCAGTGTCGATAGCCGTGCTGTCGTTCCTCGGCTTTGACGCAATTTCTACCCTCGCCGAAGAAATCAAGGGCGATCCCGGCAAGAGCGTCGGCAAGGCAGCGCTGATCACCTTGGTGGTGATGGGGGTGATTTTCGTCGCGCAAACCTGGATTGCCACCGACCTGGCGGCGGGCATGGGTTTCAAATCCGCCGACACCGCGTTCTATGAAATTGCCGAAATCGCCGCCGGCAGCTGGCTCGCGACCCTCACCGCAGTCGCCACGGCGCTGGCCTGGGGCGTGGCGGTCGCCATCACCTCGCAAGCCGCCGTATCGCGTCTGCTGTTCGGCATGGCCCGCGATGGCAAGTTGCCGAAAGTGCTGGCCAAGGTGCACCCGAAACACAACACGCCGTACCTGAGCATTTATCTGGTGGCCGTGCTGTCGCTGGTGATCTGCTACCTGTTCATCAATTCGGTCGACACCCTGACCTCGCTCGTCAACTTCGGCGCACTGAGCGGTTTCATGCTGCTGCACCTGACTGTGATCAACTACTACTGGCGTCGGCAGAAGTCCGGTCAGATCGTACGTCATCTGCTCTGCCCGGTGGTCGGTTTCATCATCGTCGCGGCCATCATGTACAACATGGGCGTCGATGCGCAGAAACTCGGCCTGATCTGGATTGCCCTGGGTCTGGTTTACCTGTTCTTCCTCAACAAACTCGGGGCCAGCACCGCGCTACCGGATCCGAGTAACGGCTGACAAGAAAAAGAGCAGCGTCTGACAACGAATCAGGCGACTGCCGATTTATTGCGTGGAAACCGACAGTGATAGTCAGGTTCGGCGCCATCGCCGAGCCTTTTGATACAGGAGTACATCCATGCTGGTCTTACGCCCGGTCGAGCAGACTGACCTGCCCCAGCTACAACGATTGGCCCGCGACAGCCTGCTGGGCGTGACCTCGCTGCCGGACGACAGCGAACGCCTGCGCGAGAAAATTGCCGCGTCCATCGCCTCGTTTGCCAGCGCTGCGGCAGTGCATGGCCCGGAGAGTTATTGCTTCGTGCTCGAAGACCTCGACAGCCAGCGCTTGCGCGGCTGCTCGGAAATTCTCGCCACCGCCGGCCACGACGAGCCCTTCTACAGCCTGCGCAACCGCCATTTCACCAGCGCGTCGCGTGAGCTGAACATCGAGCACGGTGTGCCGGCGCTGTCGCTGTGCCACGATCTTAACGACCATACGTTGCTGCGCGGCTTCCACATCGACGCGGCGCTGGTGCGTACGCCATTTTCCGAGTTGCTGTCACGGGCACGACTGCTGTTCATCGCTGCCCATGCGCCGCGCTTTGCCGAAGCGGTGATCACCGAAATCGTTGGTTACAGCGACGAGGGCGGGCACTCGCCATTCTGGGATGCGCTGGGCAAGCACTTCTTCGACCTGCCGTACGCCGAGGCCGAACGCTTGTGTGGCCTGCAGAGCCGGCGGTTTCTCGCCGAACTGATGCCGCAATACCCGATTTACGTGCCAATGCTGCCGCCCGCGGCGCAGGACTGTATCGGTCGCGTCCACCCGGATGGTCAGGAGGCGTTCGATATTCTCGAACGAGAAGGCTTCGAGACCAACAGCTACATCGATCTGTTCGATGCTGGCCCGACCCTTTACGCGCGTACAGCCAACATTCGATCGATCACCCACAGCCAGATCGCCAGCGTGCGGCAAGAGGCGCACATCGATGCGCGTGGCCGTTTTCTACTGAGCAACGAAGCGCTGCACGGCTTCCGCGCCATCGTCGCCGAACTCGACTACCACCCCGATCAACCGCTTTCCCTCACTCCAGCCATGTGCGCGGCGCTGAACGTGACCGATGGCAACCCGATCCGGCTGATTGCCCTGTGAATCCCGCCCGGTTGCACAGTCAACGACAACGCCCGAACAGGCGCAAAGAAGGAGTTACAGGATGATTGTCCGCCCGGTGAAAGTCAGCGATCTGCCCGCCCTGATGGCTCTGGTGCAACAGGCTGGCCCGGGGTTCACCACCCTGCCGGCCAATGAAGAGCGCCTGACTCATCGCGTACGCTGGGCGCAACGGGCGTTTGCCGAACAGGTCGAACGCGCCGATGCCGACTATCTCTTTGTACTCGAAGACGACGACATGCGCGTGGTCGGCGTCAGCGCGATGGCCGGGGCGGTCGGCATGCGCGAGCCCTGGTACAACTATCGGGTTGGGGTGACGGTCAGTTCGGCGCCCGATCTGGGCATTCAACGGCAGATCCCGACACTGTTCCTCAACAATGAACTGACTGGCCAGTCGGAGTTGTGCTCGCTGTTTCTGAGTCATGACCAGCGCCACGGCAGCAACGGTCGCCTGCTATCGCTCGGGCGCTTGCTGTTCGCTGCGGAATTTCCGCACCTGTTCGGCGAAAAGATGATTGCCGAGTTGCGCGGCAGCGCCGACGAACAAGGCTGTTCGCCGTTCTGGGACAGTCTCGGTCGGCATTTTTTTCAGATGGATTTCAGCCATGCCGATTACTTGTCCGGGCTTGGCAACAAAGCCTTCATCGCCGAGCTGATGCCGCGCCAGCCGCTGTACGCCTGCATGCTCACCGAAGCCGCCCAGGCCGCCATCGGTCAGGCGCACCCGAACACCGAGCCGGCGCTGAAAATCCTCCAGGCTGAAGGTTTCGCCCACAAGGGCTACATCGATATCTTCGACGCAGGCCCGGTGATCGAAGCACCGCTGCACAATATCCGCACCGTGCGCGACAGCGCAGAACTGACCTTGAGCCTGGGCAGCCCGGACGAACAGGCACCCTTGTGGCTGATTCACAACCGCCGGCTGGAGAACTGCCGCATCACCGTGGCCCATGCTCGACGCGTCGGTAGCAGCCTGATGATCGACCGCCTCACCGCCAAACGCCTGCAACTGCAACCGGGCAATTCGGTACGGGCCGTCATGCTGCCAAATCAACAGCAACAGGCGGTGGCGGCCTGAGCGTTGCTACCGTCAGGGTAAATCCTTTCAGCAAACAGCAGGTCCCGCAGGCTGCCTGCGCAAATTCGTCATGATCATTGACCCATTCGCGTGATAGCCTTTTCATTCTTCGGCGTTGACACATTTGTTCAAGCCGTTCCATTCCTTTGTATTGGTGGAACTCGAATGACCAGGCTTTCTCATCAAGATTTGCGCCGTAACTTCCGTCAGTTGCTGGCCTCCGACACCTGCTACCACACGGCTTCGGTGTTTGATCCGATGTCGGCGCGCATCGCCGCCGATCTCGGCTTTGAAGTGGGGATTCTCGGCGGCTCCGTGGCCTCGTTGCAGGTCCTCGGCGCCCCGGACTTTGCCCTGATCACCCTCAGCGAGTTCGCCGAACAAGCCACCCGTATCGGCCGCGTAGCCCAATTGCCAGTGATCGCCGACGCCGACCACGGCTACGGCAACGCCCTGAATGTGATGCGCACCATCGTCGAACTGGAACGTGCCGGCGTCGCTGCACTGACCATCGAAGATACCCTGCTGCCAGCGCAATTCGGCCGTAAATCTACCGATCTGATCACCGTCGCCGAAGGCGTCGGCAAGATCCGCGCGGCGCTGGAAGCCCGCGTCGACACGGAAATGGCCATCATTGCCCGCACCAATGCCGGCATTCTGCCGAACCAGGAAATCATCAGCCGCACCCGCCAATACCAAGCGGCGGGCGCCGATGGCATCTGCATGGTTGGCGTACAGGATTTCGATCAGCTCGAGCAGATCGCCGAGCACCTCACCGTACCTCTAATGTTGGTGACCTACGGCAACCCAGCGTTGCGCGATGACAAACGCCTGGCCGAGCTGGGTGTGCGCGTGACCATCGACGGGCACGGTGCTTACTTTGCGGCGATCAAAGCGACTTACGACAGCCTGCGCGAGCAACGGCAGATCTTCACCCAGGCTGCCGATCTCAGCGCAACGGAATTGACCCACACGTATACCCAGCCGGAGGAATACATTCTCTGGGCCAAGGAGTACATGAGCGTCAAGGAGTGATGCCCGAAACAACAGCCCCTCACCCTGGCCCTCTCCCAGAGGGAGAGGGAACCGATTGGGGGAGGCTCTGGATCTGCGCCTACGAGAGAGACCGCGTTGAATGCAAACTTGCATTCAAGTTGATCTACCGGGTGCCGCATGGACTACAAACAACACGGTCAGTCCCCTCTCCCTTCGGGCGGTCCGACGTTTCGGGAGGGTTAGGGTGAGGGGCCGATTCGTCTGACACGCCACTCGACACCCTCACACCACCCATCACCTCACCGCGGCTTGGCCAACTCCATGATCATCCGCGACAACAGATAAATTCGCGGCGCCACGCTCGCCACTTCGGCGTATTCCTCGGGCGTATGAATATTGCCGCCAACAATGCCAAAACCATCCAGCGTCGGCGTGCCAACCCCGGCAGACAAACTCGCATCCGCCGCGCCACCACTGCCCTCCTCGGTCAGTTTGCGGCCGATCTCGCCGTAGATGCCTTGGGCCATGGCCATCAGGCGATCCGACTCGGCCGTTTGCGGCATTGGCGGCAAGCCGCGCTGCAGCGAGGTCTTCACCTCGGTTTCAGCAATCAGCTTGTCCTGAGAGACCCTCGCCAGGTCCTTCTCGATCCGATCGAACTCTTCGGGCACCGCCGCGCGGACGTCAGCCTTGGCGGTGGCTTGATCGGGAATCACATTGGTGCGATCGCCGGCCTTGAGCACGGTGAAGTTGATAGTGGTCTTCTTCGCCTCATCGCCGAGCTTGCCCAGTTGCAGAATCTGGTGCGCCGCTTCCATGGCGGCGTTGCGCCCCAGTTCTGGCGCGACACCGGCGTGCGCGGCTTTGCCCTTGACCTCGACCAGCGCCGTTGCGCTGCCCTTGCGCCACACCACCAGGCCATCGGCCGGGCGGCCTGGCTCGAGGTTGAGGGTCACATCGTGCTGTTTGGCGGTTTTCTTGATCAGGTCGGTGGCGACGTCCGAACCGGTTTCTTCGCTGGCATCGAGCAGGAAGGTGATTTGCGCGTAGTCCTTGAAATCAAGGTTCTTCAGCACTTTCAGCGCATAAATTCCGGCGACGATACCGCCCTTGTCGTCCATCACCCCCGGCCCGTATGCGCGGCCGTCCTTGATGTGAAACGGCCGCTCGGCCGCCGAGCCTTCCTTGAAAACAGTGTCCATGTGCGCCATCAGCAGGATCTTCGCCTTGCCGGTGCCCCTCAGCGTGGCCAATACATGGTTGGACTTTTCCGGTGTATTCGGTACCAGTTCAATCGTCGCGCCGAGCTTTTTCAGCTCATCGATGGCGATGTCGCTGACTTGCTTGAGACCGGGTTCGTAACCGGAACCCGAGTCGATATTGACCAGCCGCTCGAGCAACTTCAGCGCTTCGGGCTGGTACTGCTCGGCATCGGCGAGCACTTGCTTGTGCGGTTCGGCGAAGGCGCCGGTGGCAGCGAGGGTCAGAGACAGGCCGAGGCTGGCGGCCAGCAGGGAGCGAGGAAATGAGAACGTCATGAAGCGGTCCTTGTTTCGCGTACAGGACCTTTAACCGTACCCGACATCGGCGCGCGGCTCTACAACGGATGCGACACTGATTTACCAACAACCCACATCCCCCTGTAGGAGTGAGCCTGCTCGCGATGGCGTCGTGTCGGCTGGCATCAATGTCGACTGACACGACGCCATCGCGAGCAGGCTCACTCCTACAAGGGATTTGTAGAGGGCAATCAGACCGAATCAAGCACCGGCTGGCGAGGCTGCTCGTCGCAATTGCAGATCACTCGATTACGCCCGCTCGCCTTGGCTTCGTACAGCGCCTGATCGGCCTCATTGAGCCAGCGTGTGGCGTCGGCATGCATCGGATCGTAAGCCGCCAGGCCAATGCTCAAACTGACCTTCAGCGCCGGATTCTGCTCATAACCCAGAATCGCGAAACGCTCGCGCAACGCCTCCATGGCCTGGGCGGCGTTGAACAGCGGCAGTTCGGGCAGGATCACGCAGAACTCGTCACCACCATAGCGCCCGGCCATGTCCGTCGCGCGCAGGTTGTGCTTGAGCAACTTGCTCAACTGGCGCAACACGATATCGCCGGCGACATGGCCGTAGGTGTCGTTGATCGTCTTGAAATGATCGATGTCGATCAAAGCAATTGCTGCGCCCTGCTGCTGGCGTCTGCAGCGCTGAAAGGCAATTTCCAGCTGGTCTTTCCAGGCGCCGTGGTTGAGCAGCCCGGTCAGGCTGTCGGTGCGGCTCAGGGCGAGCAGTTCGCGTTTATGCCGGCCGAGGTTGTAGGCCTGACGAAAGCAGATCCAGCCCAGCGCCAACGGATACAGCAGCAATAACGGGAAACACGCGTACATCTGCGCAGGCGAAGTCTGCGGGATGAATGCCGGGGCAAATACCACCAGCCCGACGCCGACCCCGAGCAATTGCGCAGCAGAGCCTGCCAACAGAAAGCGTGCACCGCCGATCGCGACGTTGTTCATCGCCATCATCGAAATCGTCACCGCCGTGGGCAATGGGTTGAAATGCATCGCGGCGACCCAGAAACCACCGAGAAAAGCATCGATCAACAGATTCCGGTGTTCTGCATGATAGGGAACACGCGAGCGGCGCGCCCATTGAAACGCCAGATGTGGCCAGACCAGGCCGTTGAAGAACATCAGTGCCCAGACCCACAGCGGCGGATCGAGCGCATACATCGCCACGGACACACACAGCAGCCCAAGCAACAGCCCGAGGATTCGCGACGTATAGAGCCTCCTGGCGACTGAAAGTCCCTTTCCTCCCGCATTTCCCATAAGGACCTCGATCACGCACTCCGCTGTGCGGATGTGATGGGAGTCTATCAGGGCGACGTTAATTCGCCATCACCGGTCAGCGGGCTGAATAGCGCGACATCAAGGCCGCGCACCGGGCGAATTTTTGGCTATACATGAAAGGAGCAAAATGGAAAAACAACTATAAGAAGGAGGCCCATGCGCACCTACCAAGTGTTGATCATCGGCAGCGGCTTTGGCGGCCAGTGTGCGGCGGTCAACCTGCTCAAGGCCGGGATCGACGATTTTCGACTGCTGGAGCGACGGGACTTTTTCGGCGGCACCTGGTGCCAGAACACCTACCCCGGCGCAGCTGTGGACGTGCCGTCGCCGCTGTATTCCTTGTCGTTCGCGCCTTACCGCTGGTCGCAGATGTTCGCCGGGCAGACCGAACTGCAGCGCTACACCGAGCACGTCATTGACGAGTTCCATTTGCGTGACCGCGTGGAGCTGCAGACCAATGTCGAGCGCGTCGAATGGGACGAGTCGGAAAAACGCTGGGCCGTTCATACCAGCAGCAAAGGCATCTTCCATGCACAATTTCTGATCAACGCCAGCGGACCGCTAAGCCAACCGATAATCCCAGACTTCCCCGGCCGGGATCGCTTCAAGGGCAAGACGTTTCATACAAACAACTGGGACCACAGCTACGACTATCGCGATAAACGTGTGGCCATCGTCGGCAGCGGTGCCAGCGCGGTCCAGGTGATTCCGGCGATAGCGCCGCAAGTGGAACATTTGCACGTTTTTCAGCGCACACCGCATTGGGTACTGCCCCGCGCCGATCGCCGCTTTGGACCGATTCAACGCTGGCTGCTCGGCCGTAAACCTGCGTACAAACTGTTGCGCTGGCTGATCTACTGGCAATTCGAAACCCGCGTGATTGCCTTCAAGTATTCGAAACCGGCGATCCACATGGTGCAGCAGCACGCGCTGCGCTTTCTCAGAAGACAGGTGCCGGACCCAAAGTTGCGGGAAAAACTCATTCCGGACTTCACCATCGGCTGCAAACGCGTGCTGGTCTCAAGTACTTACTACCCGACATTGAGCCGCCCGAACGTCACCTTGCACAGCCGCGAACAAGGCATCGCTTCCATCGACGAAACCGGGATCAACACCACGGACGGCCAGCATGTCGACGCGGATCTGATTGTCTGGTCGACCGGTTACGACGCCACCGACGGGGTGATTTCCTACCCGGTCAGCGGAAAAAACGCCGTTCAGCTCAGCGATGTCTGGGCCGAATATCCGCGCGCCTATCTGGGCACCAGCCTGCCGGACTTTCCCAATCTGTTTATTGTCACCGGTCCGAACACCGGCATCGGCCACACCTCGGCGCTATTCATCATCGAGTCGCAGATGAACTACATCATCGATTGCATCCGCACCGTGCGCGATCAAGGGTTGTGCAGCATCGAAGTGCGCCGCGACGCAGAACGTACCTACACTGCAATGATCCACCGGGAAATGCAGCGCACGGTGTGGAAGTCCGGTGGTTGCCACAGCTGGTATCAAAGCAGGAGCGGTCATGTGATCGCCATGTTTCCCGGCTTCAGTTTCAGCTACTACCGTTTGACCCGGGCGCTGAAACCCGCCGACCACATTCTGTCCTGAACACGTAAAAGGAAGACGTCGATGCTTTTGCTGTTTGTCGCCCTCGCGGTTTTCGTGGCCTGGAGCTGGTTGAGTTATCCGGCAATCGGGCACTGGCTGTACGACCTGAGCATGGCCATCGAGGCCAGGTTGTACAAGTTGCACAAGATCGAAGTGCCGATCGCCGAAATGACGGTGTCGACCTGGCAGGGCGGGCCGTACGAAGCGGCCAGTGCGATCCTGATGCTGCACGGTTTCAGCGCCGACAAGAATCTGTGGCTGCGTTTCTCCCGGCACTTTGTGCGGCAGTATCGAGTGATCATTCCGGACTTGCCCGGCCATGGTGAAACCGGCTTCAAGGCCGGTGGCGGTTTTGATATTCCGCTGCAGGCCAAGCGCATGATCCAGTTGCTTGACGTCTGCGGCGTGGAAAAGGTGCATGTGATCGGCAACTCGATGGGCGGCTATCTGGCGGCGTGGCTGGCGGCAACCTGTCCCGAGCGAATCGCCTCGCTCGCGCTGATCGACCCGGCGGGCGTCACCGCGCCGCAGGCCAGCGACATGGAGCGGCATCTGGCGCGCGGGCACAATCCGTTTCTGGTCAATTCCCGCGAAGAGTTTCGCTATCTGTACGCAATGACCATGGCCTCGCCGCCCTGGGTGCCAAAGGTGGTGCTCGACGCTATTGCCCAGCGCTACGTGCAGCAACGCGATGAACTGGAAGAAATCTTCCGCGACTTCCGCGCCAGCCCGCCGATGGAGCCGATACTGGCGCAAATTCGCTGCCCGGCGCTGTTGCTTTGGGGACGCAAGGATCGCCTGATCGACGTCAGCAGCGTGCCGGTCTGGAGCAAGGGCATCACCAATTTGCGCGTAGAGGTCTGGGACCACGTCGGGCACATGCCGATGGTCGAGCAACCGACGCATAGCGCACGCCTGTATCAGGCGTTTCTTGGAAGCCAGTGATGACAATTTCCCGTGATCGTTCTGGCGCTGATCGTTCCCATACTCTGCGTGGGAACGATCAGCGGCGGGGCCTGGAGCTGAGATGAACATCCTCTATGACGAGCGCCTCGACGGCCCGCTGCCGCAAGTGAACAAGGCCGAATTGCTCAAGGCACTGCAACGGGCCGTGCCTGACCTCGACCTGCTGTGGCGCGAGGAGGAATTGAAACCTTACGAATGCGATGGCCTCTCCGCCTACCGCACCACGCCGATGCTGGTCGCCCTGCCCCGGCGTCTCGATCAGGTGCAGAGCCTGCTCAAACTTTGCCACGTACAGAACGTCCCGGTGGTCGCGCGTGGTGCCGGCACCGGTTTGTCCGGCGGCGCCTTGCCGCTGGAACAGGGCGTGTTGCTGGTGATGGCGCGGTTCAACAATATTCTGCATATCGATCCCGCCGCCCGCACCGCGCGGGTTCAGCCGGGGGTGCGCAATCTGGCGATTTCCCAGGCAGCTGCGCCGTTTGGTCTGTACTACGCGCCGGATCCCTCCTCGCAGATCGCCTGTTCGATTGGCGGCAATGTCGCCGAAAACGCTGGCGGCGTGCATTGCCTCAAGTACGGTCTGACCGTGCACAACCTGCTGAAAATCGAAGTGCTGACCATCGAAGGCGAACGCCTGACCCTGGGCTGCGACGCGCTGGATTCGGCGGGTTTCGATTTGCTCGCGCTGTTCACCGGTTCCGAAGGCTTGCTGGGGATCATTACCGAAGTCACGGTCAAGTTGCTGCCCAGGCCGCAAGTGGCGAAAGTCCTGCTGGCGAGTTTCGATTCGGTGGAAAAGGCTGGCCGCGCGGTAGCCGAAATCATCGCGGCGGGGATCATTCCCGGCGGACTGGAAATGATGGACAACCTCGCCATCCGTGCCGCCGAAGACTTCATCCACGCCGGTTACCCGGTCGAGGCCGAAGCCATTCTGCTGTGCGAACTGGATGGCGTCGAAGCCGATGTGCATGACGATTGCCAGCGTGTGCGCGAGGTCATGCTCGCCGCGGGGGCGACTGAAGTGCGTCAGGCGCAGGACGAAGCCGAGCGCGTGCGTTTCTGGGCCGGACGCAAGAACGCCTTCCCGGCGATTGGCCGTTTGTCGCCGGACTATTACTGCATGGACGGCACCATCCCGCGCCGGGAATTGCCCGGTGTCCTGCAAGGCATCGCAAGGCTTGGCGAAGAGTACGGTTTGCGCGTTGCCAACGTGTTTCATGCCGGCGACGGCAACATGCACCCGCTGATCCTGTTCGACGCCAACCAAGCGGGCGAACTGCAGCGCGCGGAAGCGTTGGGCGGCAAGATCCTCGAACTGTGTGTGCAAGTCGGCGGCAGCATTACCGGCGAGCACGGTGTCGGCCGCGAGAAAATCAATCAGATGTGCGCGCAATTCAACAGTGACGAACTGAGCCTGTTCCATGCAGTAAAAGCGGCGTTCGATCCCAAAGGCCTGCTCAATCCCGGCAAGAACATCCCGACCCTGCACCGCTGCGCCGAATTTGGTGCCATGCACATTCACGCTGGGCAACTGCCATTCCCCGAGCTGGAGCGTTTCTGATGGCCGATTTCGACGGCGCCAGCGCCCTGCTCGATCAGGTCAACGCCGCGCGCGCCAATGGCACACCGTTGAAAATCCAGGGGGGCAACAGCAAGGCGTTTCTCGGCCGCGAGGTGGCGGGCGAAATACTCGACACTCGTGCGCACTGTGGCATCGTGCGCTATGAACCGACCGAACTGGTGATCACCGCGCGCGCGGGGACGCCGTTATCAGAGCTGCTTTCAGCACTGGACAGCGCCGGGCAAATGCTGCCGTGCGAACCGCCGGCATTCACCGACAGCGCCACTGTCGGCGGCATGATCGCGACAGGTTTATCTGGCCCGCGGCGGCCGTGGTCAGGCTCGGTGCGCGACTTCGTGCTCGGCACGCGAGTCATCACCGGTCTCGGTCAGCACTTGCGTTTTGGCGGCGAAGTGATGAAAAACGTCGCCGGGTACGACCTGTCACGGCTGATGGCCGGCAGTTTTGGTTGCCTTGGCGTGCTCACCGAAGTCTCGCTGAAGGTCCTGCCCAAACCGCGCCAGTGCCTGAGCATTCGCCTGGATATTGACTGCACCCGCGCCTTGAGCAAACTTGCCGAGTGGGGTCAGCAACCGCTGCCGATCAGTGCGGCGTGTCACGATGGCACAAGTCTTTATTTGCGCCTTGAGGGCGGCGAAGGTTCGGTGACCGCGGCGCATCAACGCCTCGGTGGTGAACCGTTGGACTCGATTTTCTGGAGCGATCTGAACGAGCATCGCCTGGCCTTTTTCGATGAAGGCCTGCCGCTGTGGCGCCTGTCACTACCCAACAATCTCAGCCCGCTGGAGCTGCCTGGCGAGCAATTGATCGACTGGGCCGGCGCGCAACGCTGGCTGAAGTCCGACAGCAACGGGATTCACGCCCTCGCCCAGTCGCTGGGCGGCCATGCCACTTGTTTCAGCCACGGTGCCAGTGACACACCGTTCCAGCCGTTGGCGCCGACGCTGTTGCGCTATCACCGCCAGCTCAAGGCGCAACTCGATCCGCAAGGGCTGTTCAACCCCGGGCGGATGTACGCGGAGTTCTAGCCATGCAAACCACGCTCAGCGAACAAGCGCGACAGCTGCCCCGAGCCGCCGAGGCGGAAAAGATTCTGCGCACCTGCGTGCATTGTGGTTTTTGCAACGCGACCTGCCCGACCTATCAACTGCTCGGCGATGAGCTCGATGGCCCGCGTGGGCGCATCTATCTGATCAAGCAAGTGCTCGAAGGCGCACCGGCGACCGCGCAGACGCAACTGCATCTGGATCGTTGCCTGTCCTGCCGCAATTGCGAAACCACCTGTCCGTCCGGCGTCGACTATCACAACCTGCTCGACATTGGCCGTGCGGTGGTCGATCAGGCCGTGCCGCGTACACCGGCTCAGCGGCTGTTGCGTGAGGGCCTGCGGGCCCTGGCGCCGAATCCACGCGTGTTCAAAAGCTTGTTGCGGGTAGGCGCGACATTCAGGCCGCTGTTGCCGCGTTTGCTGGAAAGCAAACTGCCGCACGCGGTGTCAGGCAACGATTCGCGCCCCGCTCCTCGGCATGCGCGCCGCGTGTTGCTACTGGAGGGCTGCGTGCAACCGGGGCTGTCGCCGAACACCAACGATGCGACGGCGCGAGTGCTGGATCGACTCGGCATCAGTGTCACACCGGTTGCGGAGGCCGGTTGTTGCGGCGCGCTGGATTATCACCTCGACGCCCAAGCCAAAGGCCTTGATCGAGCCCGGCAAAATATCGATGCGTGGTGGCCTCACCTGCAGAACGGCGCCGAAGCGATCGTGCAAACCGCCAGCGGCTGCGGCGCATTTATCAAGGATTATGGGCATTTGCTGGAAAACGATCCGGCTTATGCGGCCAAGGCACGGCATATCAGCGAGCGGACGCTGGATCTGGTGCAGATCCTCGCGCAGGAACCGCTGGAACAGGTGTGCGCTGCCAGCGAACAACGAATCGCCGTGCATTGCCCGTGCACCTTGCAGCACGCGTTGAAACTCGGCGGCGCGGTGGAGTCGGTGTTGACCCGTCTCGGTTTCAATCTCACCGCCGTGCCGGACGGCCATTTGTGTTGCGGCTCGGCAGGCACTTATTCGCTGACGCAACCGCTGCTGGCCCGGCAGCTGCGCGATAACCGCCTCAACGCGCTGGAGAGTGGCCGGCCGCAGTTGATCGTCACCTCCAACGTCGGTTGCCAAAGCCATCTGGCCAGCGCCGGGCGTACCCGCGTGGTGCACTGGATCGAACTGGTGGATCAGTCGTTGGCAGAATGAAGTTCGTAGGATTCTTCGTTTGCCCGGGTGGGCGAAGGCTGCGATCTTTTCCGCTATCCATTCCGTGACCGTGGCAGGATTTTTTTTCATGACCGTGCAGCCGTTTGTCAGCCCCGACCTGATCCGCCAACGCTTCTCCAAAGCGATGTCGGACATGTACCGCGAAGAAGTGCCGCTGTACGGCGCATTGATGGAGTTGGTGGAGCAGACCAACCGTGACGTGCTTGCTCGCCAACCGGACATCGCCCGGCAACTGCACAGCAGCGGTGAAATCGAACGCCTGGACATGGAGCGCCACGGCGCCATCCGCGTCGGCACCGCTACCGAACTGGCCACCCTCGCCCGCCTGTTTGCGGTGATGGGCATGCAGCCGGTGGGCTATTACGACCTGACCCCGGCGGGGGTGCCGGTACATTCCACGGCGTTTCGCGCGGTGCATGAAGACGCCTTACAGGTCAGCCCGTTTCGAGTGTTCACTTCGCTGTTACGCCTGGAGCTGATCGAAGATCCCGACGTGCGCGCCTTTGCCGAATCGGTGCTGGCTCGGCGATCTATTTTTACCCCGCAAGCATTGCGCCTGATCGCCCATGCTGAAACGGCGGGCGGGCTGAATGAAAGCGAGGCCGAGGCATTCGTCTTACAGGCACTGGAAACCTTTCGCTGGCACCACAGCGCCACCGTCACCGCTGCGCAATACCAGACACTGAGCGCGCAGCACCGCTTGATCGCCGACGTCGTCGCCTTCAAAGGTCCGCACATCAACCACTTGACCCCGCGTACGCTGGACATCGACCGCGTGCAGGAACAGATGCCGAAGCATGGCATCACCCCCAAAGCAGTGATTGAAGGCCCACCGCGCCGGCAATGTCCGATCCTGCTGCGCCAGACCAGTTTCAAGGCACTGGACGAGCCGGTCGCCTTCACCGATCAGCAGCAGACCCGCGGCAGTCACAGCGCGCGCTTCGGCGAAATCGAACAACGCGGTGCGGCGCTGACACCCAAAGGCCGAGCGCTGTATGACCGATTGCTGAATGCGGCGCGGGATGAGCTGGGCGATTTTCCCAACGAAGGCAACGCCGTACGCTACAACGCACTGATGACTCAGCATTTTGGCGAATTCCCTGACAACGTCGAGGGGATGCACGAACAGGGGCTGGCGTATTTTCGCTATTTCGCTACGGAAAATGGTATGGCGGCGAGTGGACTCAGAGAGTCGTCGCTGGAAGATTTGTTGCATAAGGGCTATGTGAAAGCCGAGCCATTGGTGTACGAGGATTTCCTGCCGGTGAGTGCGGCGGGAATTTTTCAGTCAAACCTCGGCGACGCGGCGCAGACGCACTATGGCGAACATTCCAATCGCCAGGCCTTCGAACAAGCGCTCGGGCGCGCGACCATCGACGAACTGGGTTTGTATGCCGCGACGCAACAGCGCTCGATCGAGGAGTGCGCCGCGGTGTTGCGGATCAAATTGCGCTGATTCGGAGGGAACCCACAAATCCCCTGTAGGAGCGAGCCTGCTCGCGATAGCGGTGTATCAGCCACCAAGGATTCGCCTGAACCGACGCCTTCGCGAGCAGGCTCACTCCTACAGGTTTCGCGGTGGACGCAAGCTTTCAGGCAATACACAAACCCAATGTAGGAGTGAGCCTGCTCGCGATGACGGTGTATCAGTCGCCGATGATTCGCCTGCGCTCAAAAAAAGCGATCTCGGATTTTGTTTTTTATCAGAGCTTCTCCAGCTCTTCTTTTGCCCCTGGCGCATAGCGCCCCACAGCTTTGAGCATCCAGAACTCAGCTTTGGATTTGCTCTTTGGCAGCCCGCCTCGGCCCTGTGCGTACATTTTGCCTAATGCCAACTGCGCGTTACCAAAGTCTGCATCTGCTGACTGCTGGTAAAGTCTGGCTGCTTCACGTTCGTCGCGCGCAACTCCACGTCCCTGTTCCAACATTTTTGCCAGTTCGTATTGAGAGTACTGGTTCCCTTGTTCGGCCGATTTGCGATACCACATAACAGCACGCCCCTCATCCTTTCCAACACCGCGTCCGGTAGCCAGCATTTCGGCAAAATTGTTTTGACCGTAAGCATCCCCAGACTCCGCGGCCTTTCGAAACCACTTCGCAGCGACTTCATCATTCTTCGGGACTTCGTCACCCTTGTCGTAGATGTCCGCCAGCGACATATAGGCCATGACATATCCGCCTTCAGCCGCCTGGTTGTAATACGCCAAGGCCTTCTCCATATCCTTCAGGTTCTTAATGGAGCGACCGCCTCGATGGTAAATCTGCGCCAGACTGAATTGAGCTTTGGCGTTCCCTTGTTCTGCAGCTTTCAGGTCCCAATAAACACCGGCCTCCTCCCCTTCAATACTTCGATCCCAACTAAGTTCCTCAGCCAATCCGACTTGCGCTTCGGCATTACCTAGTTCCGCAGGCTTGCGAAACCACTCTTCGGGCATACCTGGGGACCACTGTTCAACGATGCCGCAGAGGTTCTCCTGAATCGCTTTGCCAAATTGCGTCTGCGCGTCTGGATCGCCTGCGACAGCTTGCTCATGAAGCTGTTCAGAATTGGGTACGCATTTCCCGGCTTTCATGGCGTCATACAGCTCGCGCGGTCCCTGTGCCCAAGCATTGCAAGTGATCAGCAATGAAAAAAAAGCAGTACTCACAGCTCTAGTTTTGAAACGCTTACTCATTGTTACTTCCTTGTGGCTTGACGATATCCAGATGACGACAGGATGAGAGGGCGCGCATTTTATCCGGTATTCATCAGCAGCACTCAATGCATTTCTATTGTCAGCGCTCGCACGTTCGACGCCCAGCGCCCTACTCCGCACCGCACAAAAACCGCCACACCCGCAAATTAAGCTTCACCTAAGCTTCCCTCGCTAGCATCGCGCTCATGAACCCTGTCGTCATGAGCCGTGAATGAATCCTTCCGACATGAAAGCCTTTGATTTACCCAGCCAGCCGCCAGCGAATTTCAGCCTTGTCCTGGTCAATTACAAAACCCCGGGCATCACCCGGATGTGCCTTGAGCTGCTGCGCGAGCACGTCCAGGCGCAGCGCATTCCGGTGTGGGTGGTGGATAACGATTCAGCGGATGCCAGCCTCGATTATTTACGCTCGCTGGACTGGATCAACCTGATCGAGCGTCCGTCGCCGGGCAAGGAAGCGGGGCATATTGCGCATGGCAAGGCGCTGGATCTGGCTTTGGAAAAAGTTGAAACCGATTATCTGTTTCTGCTGCACACAGACACTTTCGTCTACGACAAGGAAGTGTTTGCGATGATGATGCGCGAGTGCGCCAGGTCGCCGGATATGGCAGCAGTGGGTTGTGTCGAACAACTCAATCGCGGGCTACTGCGTGATACGTGGCGTTTAACTTCGCGATTCTGCAAGCACCATGTTCGTCGGGTAAAACTGCATCTGGGCATGCGCTCGAAACAGCCGCGGCCTTATAAAGAAACGCATTTGAAAAGCTTCTGCACACTGTGGAATGCGCGTCTAATGAAATCGTTGGGACTGCACTTCTGCATGGACGAGCAAGTTCCGGGTTATACCCTGCAAGATCGAATGAGTGGTTTGGGCTATGGCATCAAATTCCTCTCGCCGCGCAAGATCTTCAGCTATCTGGATCATATCCAGGCCGGCACGGTCGCTGCGGCAGGTATCTACGGGGAAAACCACCGGCGGACAAAGATGTATGAGGCCACGCTGAAGCGCTTCCAGGGACAGCAAGGCAAAACGGATATTCGAGCCTCGGCGTAATTCGAAGCAACAAAAAAAGGGCGACTTGGCAGTCGCCCTTTTTTGTTGCAGAAATTTGTATACAGCTCTCCAAAGAGGTGTCCGCCCAGTGTAATGGCCTGGCAATCCATGCACCGGTAAAGAGCCCTGACACTGGGCGAACCGAGAGGATTTTAATTGAAGACGGCGGATATGTCGTCAGGCTTAAACATGAAATTTTTGTACTGGTAAGTTAAAAAGTGTGTCTCGTCGATATTTACCGGGAAACTTCCTACATCCGGTTTTTATATGATTGTTCTCATACACAAAGCTGTACAAGAACAATCATTTTGTAGAGTTAATACTCAACTATCGTGCTGACTGGTCACTTTCAGGATATCGGTGTAAGTGACAATAACACTCTGTCCTACTTTCAGATCCTTGAGTTTTGCTTGAATCTCCGGCTTTTTCACATCAAGCGTCTTCGATTGTCCGGACGGGTTCTGGAGGGTGACCTGATTGGACTTCAAATCAATTTTGCTGATTTTCAACTGCACCTGTACCTGCCGGTAAGCCTCGCCACCGGGGTTATCGCTGCCCGGCGCCTTGCGCAATTCGCCGGTACGCTCGGTGGTGCCCGGCAGACCTTTATCCACATCGGTGTCGAGATAAGCGGCGACCGAGCGCTGCACCTCGATCTTCACCAGATCGCCCACCTTGAGGTTGGCAAGATTTTTTGCTTTGTCGCTGAGCTGAACGTGGACCTTGGCGCCCTCGGGCCCTTCCAGTACAACCTGGTGGTTGGCAGCGTCAACTGCGAGCACTTTGGTAGTAACGGTATCGGCCTCGACGACGGCGGATAACGGAATATCGGCAGCCCAGGCGCCGAAACTGGTGGCAGACAGGAGTGTTGCGAGAGTGATGGCCTTGGCCAGTGCGTCGAGCTTCATATGCATGACTTTCCCTGTTATGAAATGGCGACGCCCGCCGCTGAATCGACTTCAGCGGCGGGCGTGCCAGTGAGCATAGACGCTGTTCACGGCTTGACCTGCGTTTGTGGCCCACGCGTGTGCGGCTTCGCGGTCTCCTGAGCGGTGGATTCGCCGCTCGGTGTGCCTTTGCTGCTCTGCCGTTGCTTGGGATCGGTCGGCCGCAGAGCATCATTGTCACGCTCGGTTTCACCGGCCGGGCGCGGCTCATCGGGATTGTCGTTCTGGCTGACGGTAGTGTTCATGGGGCGAGTCCTCAGGCTTCGGGGTCGTCGAGTTCGCGGGCGACATTCACCGCGGGTGAGTCCTTGTGCAGATCATCGGCCTTGGCACGCAGGAGCTGCCACTGTTCCAGGTCGATGGCACCCTGACCGAGCAAATCATCGGCGATGCGCTGCAGGTCGAGGTAGTGAGAGTCGGGAGAATCCTGCCAATAGGCGCGGTCGTCGAACAGGCGTTGCCAGGTGTCCAGGTCTGGAGGTTGCAGATCGTCGCTCATGAGAGAGTCCGGAAATTTGCGGGTTTCTGGGTAGAGCGGCGTGTGGCGGCGAGAGTTCCGGGCAGTTTGCCTGGGCGCGGATCGGGATTGCTGGATGAGACTTGAAACAGCCTGAGAATCAAAAGCCCCTCATCGGAACGCCGCCCGCCTATCCCTCTCCCGGAGGGAGAGGGGACTGACCAAGGTGAATGCGAGAGATACGCCAACCTGCGATACCGAGTCGTTCGCGATTTCAAAGCCAACGTAGATCAGCTCCCTCTCCCTCCGGGAGAGGGCTGGGGTGAGGG
>NZ_JBUDGD010000069.1:0-23759 GCF_055484735.1 Pseudomonas sp. 15C
CACAGCGGAAGGAGGTGCAGCGAAGCAAACCGTAGCCGCTGCGCCCGGATCGATCCCGGAGCGAAGGGACCCGAGCCTGCGAGGGCCGAACGCAGGAGCAAGCGTTTTTTGCTTACTTTTTTTGGCGTTTGAAAAAAAGTGAGTCGCCGTAAGGGCGACACCATAAGAAGCCGTTACCGCAGCAACGGATATGTACCCAAACCAAAAAACTCAGCGCCTGAAAGAAAGTCATCGCGAGCAGGCTCACTCCTACAAGGGTGTTGCGCACACACAGACGACCTTTCATCCCACCACCGACAAACCCAGTGGAACCGCAAACGCCAGCATTTCTTCTATCGCAAACACCCCGATGGAGAACCGCAACATGACTGACCATCCACTGATAGCCACCCACACAAGAAACGACACCGGCCAGCGCGGCACAATGAGCAGCGCCGAACGCGCCCTGTCCCTCACCGCCGGCGGCGCACTGCTCTTGCACGGCTGGCGCACCGGCGGCCTCGCCGGCGCACTGGAAATCGTCGCCGGCGCATACGGCGTATGGCGCGGCGCCGCCGGCCACTGCCGCTTGAAACAGGCCCTCACCCCTACCCCGTTCGAACAGCAATTCAGCCGCGAACACCACTGGCCGATCAGCGAAGCGATCACCCGCAGCGTAACGATCAACCGCCCGCTGGAAGAAGTCCGTGACTTCATCACCCGCGTCGAAAACATCGGGCCGCTGCTGCGCTGGGTCGACAGCGTCGAACAACTTAGCCCGGACACCACCTGCTGGACGCTGCGCGCTCCCGCCGGTCGCAAGCTGCAAACGACGCTGATCCGCCAGCCCGCCGAAGACCCGAACACCCTGCACTGGCAAACCCCGGATCAATCCAGTTGGCAACACGACATCTCCCTGACGTTGACCCCCGCCCCCGCCAACCGTGGCACTCAGGTCAAAGCGGTGGTCGTGTGCAAACCGGCGATGGGCAAACTCGGTTACGCCTTCGCCCGCGCAATCAGCCTGTTCAGCGACAAGGCGCTGCTCAATGGCTTGCAAGCGGTGAAGCAACAGATGGAAACCGGCGAAGTCAGCAACAACCGCATGCGCCCTGAAGGCGACGATGATTTCTTTTATGTCCACGGCGACAGCGGCCATACCGCGGCCGGTCAACAACCGGTGAAAACCGGCGTGGCGATTGAAGGGGGGATTCACTGATGCGCGCACTCACCTGGCAAGCACCCAACCATCTGCAAGTCGACAATGTGCCTGATCCGTCGATTCTCAACCCGCGCGATGCGATCATCCGCGTCACGCTGTCCTCGGTTTGCGGCTCCGATCTGCACCTGCTCGGCGGTTACGTTCCGGCGATGAAACCGGGCGATATCATCGGCCATGAGTTCATGGGCGAGATCGTAGAGGTTGGCCCCGGCGTCAATGGCCTGCGCAAGGGCGACAAGGTCATCACCATTTCCATCATCGGCTGCGGCAATTGCGAGCCGTGCCAGCGCAGCGATTTTTCCTGCTGCGACAACTCCAACCCCAATCCGTCGGTGACCGACCTCGCCTACGGCCAACCGTGCTGCGGGATTATCGGCTACAGCCACGCGTTCGGCGGCTACCCCGGCAGCCACGCCACCTACGTGCGTGTGCCCTACGCCGACGTCAACCTGTTCAAGGTGCCCGAGGGCGTGCGCGACGAGCAGGCGCTGTTTGTCTCCGATGCCGCGCCCACCGGTTATTTCGCAGCCGACAACGCCGACATTCAACCGGGCGAGACGGTGGCGGTCTGGGGCTGTGGCGGCGTCGGGCTCATGGCGATCTGCAGCGCCTATCTGCTCGGCGCCGAACGGGTCATTGCGATCGATCGTTACCCCGAGCGGCTGCGCCTGGCCGAAGAACGCTGCAACGCCATTCCGATCAATTACGAGCAGACCAACGTTCACGAAGCGCTGCTGGAACTGACCGGCGGGCGCGGGCCGGACCGCTGCATCGATTGCGTCGGCATGGAAGCTCACGGCACGGAAATCGACTACGCCTACGACAAGACCAAACAGATGCTGCGTCTGCACACCGAACGCGGCACCGTGCTGCGTCAGGCCATTCGCGCCTGTCGCAAGGGCGGCACGGTGTCGGTGGTCGGGGTGTATGGCGGGTTGCTGGATAAATTCCCGATGGGCGCAATCGTCAACAAGGCGCTGACCGTGCGCTCCGGGCAACAGCCGGGGCAACGCTACGCACCGACGTTGTTCGAGCACATCCAGAAAGGCGAACTGGACCCGTCATGGCTGTTGACCCATCCGATGAGTCTGGAGGACGGCGCCGAAGGCTATCGGATGTTCAAGGAGAAAACCGATCAGTGCATTCGCGCCGTGTTCAAGCCGTGAAGGTTGCAACGCCGCTGACGCCGTTTGCCGGCGTCAGCGGCGCTGTCATTCATTCTCATGGCCGTGCGCGTCGGCACAGGACAATCGCCCCGACTCGCCGCCAGCGATGCGTTCTGCCTGATCGATGCCGCGCTTGAGCGCGTCTTCAACTTCCCATTCGATACCGGGCAATTTTTTGATTCGCTCGTAGGCGCATTCGCCGGTCGCCGTGTAGACGCTGATGAACATTTCCACGTTGCCATCGTCCGCCTCGCGTGCCCGCACCTCGATGTGACAGCCGTTTTCAACTTCTTCCGTGTGGCACTTTTCCGCCCTCTCCGTGGCCTTCCATTTGTTGTAGGTCTCGCCGCGTTTGAACATGTCGTACTCCTGATCTGAATCCGCTTATTCAAAGACCCAGGCTGTCGCTGGATGATTCCCGAATTTGCCAAAGGTCATTTCCAGCATAGTCCGCCAGTTCTGCCCCGCCGTTTCGCTAGTTCAACCGTTCGTCAGGTTCAGTAACATTTTGTCAAACCAATGCCCAAGGGTTTATTCAAAAAATCGTGGCTCACATGAACCACCGTTACAGCCGCCTGAATATTGATGCAGGCAACTTCGCTGCGCTTTAAACAAACGCAGCGGCAATACCTCAACTCATTGTTTTACTCAGGTGCGTCGCAGTTCCGCCACAGGACGAGGATCGGCGTTTATACAGGAGCATGTATGAAGCGAATCATTGGGTATGGCCTGACCTATCTCGCTACCAGCGTTCTTCTCGCCGGTTGCAACTTGATCGTGTTCAACCCCAAGGGCCAGGTGGCCAAGGATGAACGCGACCTGATCATCCTCGCGACCGGCCTGATGCTGCTGGTGGTGATTCCGGTCATCGTGATGACTTTCCTGTTCGCCTGGCGCTATCGCGCTACCAACAAGAAAGCCCGGTATTCGCCGCGCTGGGCCAGTTCGCACAAGATCGAAGCGGTGGTCTGGGGCGTGCCGTTCCTGATTATCTGCGTGCTCGGCTGGGTCACCTGGGAAACCACGCACGCGCTGGACCCTTATCGACCGCTCGACTCCGATGTCCCGCCGGTGAACGTGCAGGTGGTCGCCACTGACTGGAAATGGTTGTTCATTTACCCGGATCTGGGTATTGCTTCGGTCAATGAACTGGCACTGCCGGTCAATACGCCGGTAAGTTTCACCGTCACTTCCGACGCCGCCATGACTTCCTTCTTTATTCCCGCTCTTGGCGGGCAGATATATGCCATGGCGGGCATGCAAACCAAGTTGCACTTGATCGCCAATGAAGCCGGACAATATCGCGGAATCGCCGCCAACTATAACGGCCACGGCTTCTCCGACATGCACTTCAGCACCCTGGCATTGAATGGCGCCGACTATGACGCGTGGGTAAACAAGGTCAGGAACACCCCCCAGCAACTTGATCAGAACAGTTATGCCGAACTGGCGAAGCCTTCGGTTGCGCACCCGATTACTTATTACTCGAAAGTTCAGGAGCGACTGTTCCTGAATATCGTCGACAAGTACGAAGGCATGAACAAGGCACCGCGCCCCACGGGTAGCCAGGTGCAACGCAACAGCGACGACAAGCGCGTCGATCAACAACCGAGTCTGCTGGCCGAGGAGCGTTAACAATGTTCGGGAAACTTTCATGGGACGCGGTTCCATTGCACGAGCCGATTGTCATGTACACCCTGGCCATCGTTGGCCTGATGGGTTTTGCCCTGGTCGGCACCGTCACCTGGAAGCGCAAGTGGGGGTACCTCTGGCGCGAGTGGTTCACCTCGGTCGATCACAAGAAAATCGGCTGCATGTACATCATCGTCGCCCTGGTCATGCTGCTGCGCGGCTTTTCCGACGCGATCATGATGCGCACCCAGCAGGCCATGGCCTCGAGTGGCGGGCCGGGTTATCTGCCGCCGGAACATTACGACCAGATCTTCACCGCCCACGGCGTGATCATGATTTTCTTCATGGCCATGCCGTTCGTGGTCGGCCTGATGAACATCGTCGTGCCGTTGCAAATTGGCGCGCGCGATGTGGCATATCCGTTTCTCAATGCGCTGAGTTTCTGGCTGTTCGTGGTCGGTGCGGCGCTGGTCAATATCTCGCTGGGCGTCGGTGAATTCGCCCGCACCGGCTGGGTCGCCTACCCGCCCCTGTCCGAACTCGGCTACAGCCCCGGGGTGGGTGTCGATTACTACATCTGGTCATTACAGATATCCGGGATAGGCACGTTACTCACCGGGGTCAACTTCTTCGTGACCATTCTGAAAATGCGCACCGAAGGCATGACTCTGTTCAAGATGCCGGTGTTCACCTGGAACGCCCTGTGTACCTCGGTGCTGATCCTCGCCGCGTTCCCGATCCTCACCGCGACCCTGCTGATGCTCACCCTCGACCGCTATCTGGGCATGCACTTCTTCACCAACGAGGCCGGCGGCAACCCGATGATGTACGTCAACCTCATCTGGGCCTGGGGCCACCCGGAGGTGTACATCCTGATTCTGCCGGCCTTCGGGATCTTTTCCGAAATCGCCGCGACCTTCAGCAGCAAGCGTCTGTTCGGCTACGTGTCGCTGGTGTGGGCGACGATCTCGATCACCATCCTGTCGTTCATCGTCTGGCTGCACCACTTCTTCACCATGGGCGCCGGGGCCAACGTCAATGCGTTCTTCGGCATCATGACGATGATTATTGCGGTGCCGACCGGGGTGAAAATCTTCACCTGGCTGTTCACCATGTACCGCGGGCGGGTGCGCTTCGAAACGCCGATGTTGTGGACGCTGGGCTTTATCGTCACGTTCAGCATCGGCGGCATGACCGGCGTGTTGCTGGCGGTGCCCGGCGCGGACTTCCTGTTGCACAACAGCCTGTTCCTGATTGCGCACTTCCATAACGTGATCATCGGCGGCGCGGTGTTCGGCTACATGGCCGGGCTGACCTACTGGTTCCCGAAAGCCTTTGGCTTCCGCCTCAACGACCGGCTCGGGCGCATCGCCTTCTGGTGCTGGCTGATCGGTTTCTACTTCGCTTTCATGCCGTCCTACGTGCTCGGTTTCATGGGCATGACCCGACGCCTCAACCACTTCGACAACCCGGCCTGGCAACCGTGGCTGCTGCTGGAACTGGTCGGCGTCGGCATCATCCTCTGTGGCGTGTCCGCGCAGGCGCTGCAGCTGTATGTGAGCATCCGCAACCGCGCGAAATATCGCGACCTCACCGGTGACCCGTGGGATGGTCGCACGCTGGAATGGGCCACGGCCTCGCCGCCACCGTTCTACAACTTCGCCGAGCAGCCGAAAGTCAACGATCTGGACGCTTACTGGGGCATGAAAGAGCGCGGCGTCAGCACCCTGAGCCACACCGATTACCGCGCCATCCACATGCCACGTAATACCTCGGCCGGTCTGGTGATCAGCATTTTCGCGCTGATCTGCAGCTTCGCCCTGGTCTGGCATATCTGGTGGCTGGCGATCTTCGGTCTGGTGGCCTCGGTGGTTGCCATGGTCGTGCGCAGTTATGACGAAGACATCGACTATTTCGTCCCCGCGCAGGAAGTGGCGCGGATCGAAAAAGCACGTCTCAAAGACCTGGCGGAGGCTTGATCATGTCCAATATCGTCCTGGAAAAAGACATCGCTCACAGCCATGAGCAAGGCCACGAAGACGCCGGTTCCATGCGGGTGTTCGGTTTCTGGATCTACCTGATGACCGACTGCATTCTCTTCGCCACGCTGTTCGCCGGCTACGCCGTGCTGCGTGACAGCGTCGCCGGAGGGCCGTCGACTGTCGATATTTTCGAGTTGCCCTACGTCCTCGCTGAAACCGCCCTGCTGCTGCTCAGCAGCATCACCTACGGCTACGCCATGCTGGCGATGAACCGCAACGACAAGGCCCATGTGCTGCGCTGGCTGGCGGTGACCTTCGTGCTGGGCTGTGGCTTCATCGCGATGGAAATCAACGAATTCCATCACCTCATCGCACAAGGCTACGGCCCGGATCGCAGCGGTTTCCTCACCGCGTTTTTCACTCTGGTCGGCACCCACGGCGCGCACGTGCTTAGCGGCCTGGTGTGGATGGCGATCTTGATGGCGCAGGTCAGCAGCCGCGGCCTGACCAACACCAACACCACGCGCCTGAGTTGCCTGAGCCTGTTCTGGCATTTCCTCGATGTCGTGTGGATTTGCGTATTTACCGTGGTTTATCTGTTGGGGGTGGTGTGACATGTATAACCAAAGTCAGGTTCACAGCAGTGCCGGGACCAGCCACGGCAGCAGCCGTACGTACATGGTCGGCTTCATCATTTCGGTGGTCCTTACCGTGATTCCGTTCGGTCTGGTGATGTTTCCGACCTTGCCGCGCAGCGTCACCGCGTGGGTGGTGGTGGCGCTCGGCGTGGTGCAGGTTTTCGCCCACCTCAAATACTTCCTCCATCTGGACACCGCCTCGGAACAGCGCTGGAACCTCATCGCGCTGATCTTTTCGGTGGTCATCATTCTTCTGCTGGTTGGGCTTTCGCTATGGATCATGGACAGCATTCACCACAACATGCTGGCGCACTGAGGCAATGGAGGGTACCGCTCAACGTCGGCATTGAACTGACCAAACCGGGGATCATCTTCGGCAATCTGGCATCGGTACTCGGTGGTTACCTGCTCGCGGCTGCCGGGCGACCTCTGTCGCTCGCGCATCTGGCGGCCACCGTGATGGGTACCGCGTTGATCATTGCTTGCGGTTGCGTGATCAATAACTGCGTCGACCGCGATATCGATCGGCGCATGGTCCGCACCTGTCATCGGGCGCTGGCGATCCGTGCGGTGTCAGTGCCGGCGGCGCTGTGTTATGCGGGCGTGCTCGGACTGCTCGGCTTTGCCCTGCTCTGGTCCGGCACCACGCCGCTGGCCTGTGCGCTGGCGGCGATTGGCTTGATCATCTATGCAGGCGTTTATACCTGCCTGATGAAGCGCTGCTCGCATTGGGGCACGCTGGTTGGCAGCCTGTCGGGCGCCATGCCGCCGGTGATCGGCTATGGCGCGGTGACCGGCAATTTCGACGCCACCGCGCTGTTGCTGGTCATCGTGTTCTGCTGCTGGCAGATGCCGCATTCCCACGCGATTACCGTGATGCGCCACGAGGATTTCCGCGCCGCCGGGCTGCCAACCCTGACGCTGAATCAGGCACGACGCGAGATCATTCTGTACATGCTGGCGTTCCTCATCAGCGCGGCCGTGTTGGGCTGGGTGGCAAATCTCAACGTGTCGTACCCGCTGGTCATTGTCGGCCTGGGTGGCTACTGGTTTTACCTGGCCTTGCGGCGGGTCAGCAGCCGCACGTCGAAAGCCTGGGCACGACGGCTTTTTGTGGTGTCGATCCTGCTGATTCTGGCGTTGAACCTGTCGTTGGCGCTGAACGCGGTACTGCCGTCATTCAGCGTTTAGCCAGCGCGTAGCGACCGCTCATCGGTCCTGAAGAAATCCGTTCAAACCCTGTCGCGCTGCCGGTTATCAGAATTGATGAACGCAACAACCATCAGCAACCGGGAGGCCCACATGGCTAACGACACCTCAACATCACAATGCGCCTGCTCCGGCTGCACCTGCAGTGCCGACAACGCGGTCGAGCGCGACGGCAAACGCTATTGCAGTCAGGCCTGCGCCGACCTTCACCCCAATGGCCAGCCCTGCCCGTCGAGCAGTTGCCACTGCGAGCAGAACCTGGGGCACAGTGAGCGCAACGTCAGTGATTCCAAACTGGACGAAGCGGTGGAAGAAACCTTCCCCGCCAGCGATCCGATTTCACCGTAACGCGCAGTCCCTGATTTTTTACCCGCTGGAGAGATTGATATGGACGAGGAAACCATCCGCAAAACCGCCTATCGCCTTTGGGAAGAGCAAGGCCGGCCGCACGGACAGGATTTCGATCACTGGTTCCAGGCCCGCGCCGAACTCGATGCCTTCGACTCCGACGGCTTGCCCGGCTCCGTCGCCAGCAGCGTAGCGCCGCCGGCACCACGGAAAAAGAGCAAAGAGGCGCCCGCCGCCACGGCGAGCAAAACCCGCAAGAAAACCTCCGCCGCAGCGAAATGACCTTGACCATGCCGTCGCCAATCCTGATCGGGCGCTGAAGCTTTGAAGCGCGGCGCTAACCTGGTGGCGGCGGCTTTCGCCCTCACGGCGTTGTCCTATGGTCTGGCACGGTTTGCCTACGGCCTGCTGTTGCCGCAGATCCGTCAGGAGCTGGCGCTCAGCGTCTCGGCGGCCGGTTGGATCGGCGGCAGCGCCTTCGCGGCCTACTGCGTGGGCATCGTCGCGACATTCATCAGTAACGGCAAACTCAGCCCGCGCGCACTTACGGTGCTTGCCGGTGCGGCCGCTTCGTCCGGCATGGGTTTGATCGTCTTCGCCCAATCGGGCCTGGCGCTGGGCTGTGGCGTGGCGCTCGCCGGATTGAGCACCGGCCTGACTTCACCGCCGCTGGCCAGCGCGGTGGCGGCCCGTATTGCCGAGGCGCAGCGCGCGCGGGCCAACGGCTTCATTAACGCCGGCACCGCTGCCGGCATCGTTTTTTCCGGTTTGGCCGTGGTTGTCGCCTCAGGGCAGTGGCGGCAGTTGTATGCGCTGTTCGCAATGATGGGCGTCGGCATTACGCTGTGGCTGTGGTTTGCCGTACCGCGCCGTGGCGAAAACGCAACCACGGGCAAGTTTTCCTTGACCCTGCTGCGCCGCCCCGGTGTATTGCCGCTGTGTTGCAGCGCCTTTCTGATGGGACTGGCGAGCACCGCGATCTGGACGTTCGGCGCCGACATTCTGCGCGCTGAAGCTGGTTTCTCTGATCGGTCGATTGCCTGGGCGTGGATATTGCTCGGCACTGCGGGCATCAGTGGCTGCACCACCGGCGTACTGACCGGTCGTTTTGGTGTTGCGCGCATGCATCGATTGGCCCTCGCCGGAATCGCCGCGGGCACGCTGGGGCTGGCAGCGGCTTCGCTTTCGGCGGCTTATGGGCTCGCGGCGATGTGCCTGTTTGGCGCGGCCTACATCGCCTCGTCCGGTGTGTATCTGATTCAGGGGATCAACCTGTTTCCGGATCGTCCGGATCTGGGGCTGGGCATTCCGTTTCTGGTCCTGGCGCTGGGGCAAACCGCCGGCACGCCGTTGTTTGGCGCGGTGCTGGAGACCGCCGGGGTGATCGTCGCCCTGTGCGCGTTTGCCTTCGCTGCAGGCGTGGCGATGCTGCCGAGAGCAAGCGCCGCAAAGCAGTCGATCAAGCCGCCGGCTGGAGAATCTCCAGCAGAAAATCGATGAACACGTTGATACGGCTCGAGCCCCGGTGGTTGGGCAGGTACAGCGCGTTGATGCAGGTGCTGGCAGTGCCGGGATTGACCTGATACTGCTCGAGAACGCGCACCAGTCGTCCGGCGGCCACGTCGTCGCGAACCAGCCAGTCGGCCAGCAGCGTCACGCCGCCACCGTCGATAGCGGCTTCGCGAAGGATGTCGGCATTGTTACTTTGCAGGCGCCCGTGCACGTTGAGCTGGATGGTTTCGTCGTCGCCCTGAAAGGTCCAGTGCTGGTGGGTGCCGGCGTAATCGAAGCGCAGGCATTGATGATCGAGCAGGTCGCGCGGATGGCACAGCTCGGCACTGCACGCCAGGTACTCGGGGCTGGCGACGACCCAGCGCTGGAACTGACCGACGCGTTTGCTGACGATGTCCTCGCTGACCACCGAGGAGCCGAGGCGCACCGAGACGTCGATCTGTTCGCTGAGCAGGTCGCTGACCTGATCACTCAGCGACAGGCTGATTTCCAGGCCCGGATGGCGCGCCAGCAAGCGGCTCAGGTGTGGCGCAATAAGGCGCCGGCCGAACTCCACCGGCACGCTGATGCGCAGCCGCCCTTGCGCCTCGCTGCCACGGTCAGCGACCACCGCGTCGGCTTCGTCGATCGCGTCGAGAATCGCCACGGCCTTGTCGAAGTAGGTCTGCCCGGCCACCGTCACGCTGGTGTTGCGCGTGGTGCGGTTGAGCAGGCTCGCGCCCAGTTCGTGTTCCAGCCCCGCCACCTGCCGGGTCACCGAAGACGTCGAGATCCCGAGTTTGCGCGCCGCTGAGGAATAGCCCCCGCAGCGCACGGTTTCGACAAACATCTTCAAGGCCAGCAACTTGTCCATCAGCGGGGTCCGGTCGGAAAGGAACGGCGCTGATTGTGCATCACCGTGCGCTTGCCGTCTTGTATCGCCGTGCTTGGCTGCAGCGGCCGCGTACTCAGGCATCGGCTTTGTGGCTCAGGAACAACCCCAGCGCCAGGGCCGGCAACAGCGCTACCGCAACCGCAGACAGGTTCCAGCCGAAGTGCTCGTAGAGCGGGCTGGCGACCAGCGAACCGAGGGCGCCGCCGACGAAAATGCTGGTCATGTACACCGCATTGAGGCGCGCACGGCTGTGCGGGTCGATCGCATAGACCTCGCGCTGGCCGAGGACCAGGTTCAACTGCACGGCGAAATCCAGCAGCACCGCACACACCACCAGCCACAGGTAGCCACTGCCGGGCAGCGCAGCGATCAATAGCGAAATCGGAGCCAGCAGCAATGCCACCAGCGTGCCGCGCCTTGCATGCCCGGCATCGGCCAGGCGCCCGGCAATCGGTGCAGCGATCGCCCCGACGGCGCCGACCAGGGCAAAAATCGCCACTTGCGCCTGACTGAAGCCGTGATGGCGCATCAGTTCAATCGGCGCCAGGGTCCAGAACAGGCTGAAGCTGGCGAACAGCAACCCCTGATACAGCGAACGCTGACGCAACAGTGCATGCTTGCGCGCCAAGGCAAATACCGAACCGATCAGCGCCGTGTACGTCGCTTTATGGCTCGGCACACGGCGTGGCAGCGCAACGGCAGTGATCAGGGCAATGACCGCCATCAACCCGGCGGCGCTGAAAAACACCCCGCGCCAGCCGAACACTTCGACCAACAGGCTCGACAGTGGCCGCGACAACAGAATCCCCAGCAGCAGGCCGCTCATGATGTTGCCGACCACCCGGCCGCGCGTGGCTTCAGGCGCCAGATGCGCGGCCAGCGGCACGAGGATCTGCACGGCGACCGAGGTCAGGCCGATCAGCAGGGAAAACAACAGGAACATCGACGGCGAATGGGTCAGCCCCGCGCACAACAGCGCGACACTCGCGGCAAGAGTGAAACCGACCACCAGACGGCGGTTTTCCATCAGGTCGGCCAGCGGCACCAGCAACAGCAGGCCCAGGGCATAACCGAACTGGGTCAGCGAGACGATCAGGCTGGCATTCGCGCTGGAAAGGCCGATTTGCGGCGCGATCAACTCGACGATGGGCTGCGCGTAATAAAGATTGGCCACGACTGCGCCACAGCAGAATGCGAGGAACGCGACCATCAGGCCGGAGAGTAAAGCGGGTTGCTCGGCCTTGGCCGTAGCGGCGGGATTGCCGGTGAGCATGGTGACACCTCATTGCGTCTGGAAAAGGTGAGCCAAGGCTACGGCCAGCACCGGGCCGCGAGAATCACTGCGCCGGGCAACGCACTGATGCGTGTGGCGCAACGGCACACGGTGTTGCTTGTGACGCAACGCGCTGTTGCGCCAAGCGCGGATTCTCCGCCGTGCGAGTGTTCTCTAGGCTTTGTCCGAGGCGCAGACGTCGGCGCCCTTCCCCGGTCGTCACAAGGAGCTTCGCATGACTCGCCGTCCTTCCCCCCCGCTGTTTTGCCCTGTGCCGGGGTCGCTCTGATGAACCTGCCCTGGCTGAAATCCCGCACCTTCTGGATCGCCGTAGCGTTATTGGCGGCAGTGGCGCTGACCGCCGCAGTGTTGTTGATGTGGCGCCCGGCGATTGCGCCGATCGAGCGCCCTCCGATATTCGATACGGCGCAGATCCAACGCGGTGCGCGGGTCGTCGAAGCCGGCGATTGCGCGGTCTGCCATACCCGCCCCGGCGGTGAATATCTGGCTGGCGGACTGCCGCTGGTAACACCATTCGGCACCCTGTACAGCACCAACATCACCCCGGATGCGCAGACCGGCATTGGCCAATGGTCGCTGCCCGCTTTTGAGCGGGCAATGCGCCAGGGCATAGCGCGTGACGGACATTTTCTCTATCCGGCATTTCCCTACGTGCACTACCGGCGCATGAGCGCCGACGACATCGCCGATGCCTATGCGTACCTGATGAGCGGCCCCGCTGTGCAGGCGCCGGCGCGGCAGAACCAGATGAATTTCCCGATGAACATTCGCCCGCTGGTGTCGTTCTGGAACCTGCTGTTTCTGCACGGCGAACCGCTGACGCCCCTGGCCGAACGCAGCGCGGCGTGGAACCGTGGACGTTATCTGGTCGACGGGCCGGGGCACTGCGCCGGCTGCCATTCACCGCTCAACCTGATCGGTGCGGAGAAATCCTCCGAGTACCTGCACGGCGGCAGCGTCGACGGCTGGGAGGCCCCGGCGCTGGTCGGTCTGGGGCAACGGGCGAATCCGTGGAACCGCGAGCAACTGGTCGATTATCTGCGTGCCGATGTGGTCGCCGGGCACGGTACTGCGGCTGGCCCAATGCGCCCGGTCAGCCTGAGTCTGGCGCGTCTGCCGGCCAGCGAAGCCGATGCGATTGCCGAGTATCTGCTGAGCCTGGAGCAGCCGCCGACGGTTACCGAAACCACGGCGCCAACGCCGATCGACCCTGCATCCACTGCCCAAGGCGCGCTGCTGTTTAGCAGTGCCTGCGCCGGCTGCCATGGCCGCGCCGCGCCGATGCGCGAGATCGACGGGCGGCCGCCGCTGGAGAGCACCTCGGCGCT
Organism: Pseudomonas sp. 15C; assembly: GCF_055484735.1. Lineage (NCBI taxonomy): Bacteria > Pseudomonadati > Pseudomonadota > Gammaproteobacteria > Pseudomonadales > Pseudomonadaceae > Pseudomonas > Pseudomonas sp. 15C. The sequence goes on from NZ_JBUDGD010000069.1 coordinate 13,185, forward strand.
GCACGCGGCCAGTTCGCGCAATTTCCTCAAGACCGTACTCGAAGGGCTGCCGGCCACGCCCGGTTCGCCCGGACCGCAAATGCCCGGGTTCGCCGCCAGCCTCGACAACCGCCAGCTCGCCGCACTGGCCGTGTATCTGCGCCAGCAGGCGCGCCCCGCTCAGCCTTGGGCAGACCTCTCTTCCACTATTGAAGCGTTACGTCAGGAGGCCAAATGAGCCAGATCACCCTCAATGTCAACGGCGCCGCCCAGGCATTGGAGCTGGAGCCGGACATGCCGCTGCTGTATGCGCTGCGCAATCATCTGGGCCTGAACGGCGCCAAGTACGGCTGTGGTCTGGGTCAGTGCGGCGCCTGCACGGTGATCGTCGATGACCAACCGGTATTCGCCTGCCTGACGCCCTGCGCGGGTCTGCAAGGCAAGCAGATCCGCACCGTGGAAAGCCTCGGCAGTGCAGAAAAACCGGGCCCGCTGCAAGCGGCTTTTATCGAGAAACAGGCGGCGCAGTGCGGCTACTGCATTGCCGGCATGCTGATGCGTGCGCAAGCGTTGCTCGAACGCAACCCCCACCCGGACGAAGAAACCATCCGCGAGCACATGGCCGGCAATCTGTGCCGCTGTGGCACGCACCTGCGCATCATCGAGGCGATCAGCCTGGTCGCCGGGCAACACGGGAGCCGGTCATGAGCGAATCAACCGGTCTGAATCCGAGCCGCCGGGCATTCCTGCGCGGCGGCGCATTGCTGATGGCCTTCACCCTGGTGCCGATGGCGCGGCGGGCGCTGGCCGACACTGAAGTCGACACGCTCGGCACCGTGGTCCTCGCGCCGGATCTGCCGGGCAGCCTGCGCACCAATCCCTACCTCGACGCGTGGATTCGCATCGACGCCGACGGTATCACCGTGTACACCGGCAAGGTCGAGCTGGGCACCGGAGTGAAAACCGCGTTGCTGCAAATCGCCGCCGAGCGCCTGCAAGTGCCGGCCAGTGCGATCAACCTGCTCACCGCCGACACCGCGCTGACACCCAACGAAGGCTACACCGCCGGCAGTCACAGCATTTTCGACAGCGGCACCGCGCTGTTCCATGCCGCTGCGCAAGTGCGCGAGATGCTGGTGGACTCCGCCGCGCGCCGCTGGCAGGTCGACCCGGCGCAGCTGACTACCGCTGATGCAATGATCGAAGGACCGACCGGGCAACGCATGAGTTACGCCGAAGCGGTCAGCAACGTCGATGTGCACCAATACGCCAAGGCGCAATCGCCGAGCCTGCCAGCGGCGGATTTCAAGCTGATCGGGCATTCGCTGCCGCGTCTGGATATTCCGGCAAAAGTCAGCGGCGGCGCCGCGTTCGTCCAGGACATGCGCTTGCCCGGCATGCTCCATGCACGGGTGATTCGCCCGCCGCGTCCGGGTTGCACACTGGAGGCGTTCGATGCGCCGGCCATTGAGGCACTGGCCGGGGTGGTCAAGGTAATCCGCGACGGCAATTATCTCGCTGTGCTTGCCCGTGACGAATGGCAAGCAATCAAGGCCATGCGCAGCGCCAGCGAGGTCGCGCGCTGGCGTGGTGGCGACGCAATTCCCGAGGCCGCTGATATTCATGCCTTGCTCAAGCGCCTGCCTTCGCGGCGCTATCCGATCAGCAACAATGGCGACGTGAATAACGCCGGTGAAACGCGATTCAAAGCGCGGGTGACCAAGCAATATCTGATGCACGGCTCGATCGGTCCGTCCTGCGCCGTCGCCTGGTTCAAGGACGGTGTGCTGACCGTGTGGACGCATACTCAAGGCGTCTATCCGCTGCGCGCCGGCATCGCCGAAATGCTGCGCCTGCCGCCGGAGCGGGTGCGCTGCATCCACACCGAGGGCTCGGGCTGTTACGGCCACAACGGTGCCGACGATGCCGCCGCCGACGCCGCGTTGATCGCCATGCGCGTTCCCGGCACGCCGGTGCGCGTGCAGTGGATGCGCGAGCAGGAAAATCTCTGGGAACCGTACAGCTCGGCGATGGTGGCCGAGGTCGACGTCGGCCTGGCGAACAATCGCCTGCAGGACTGGCACTACGAGCTGTGGACCACGCCGCACAACGAGCGCATCGTCAATGCCGGGCGCCTGTTGCCGGCGCGCTTGCTCGCGCAGCCATTCACCTCGGCGCCCTCGGTGCCGATCGCCCAGCCCGAAGGCGACGGTGACCGCAACGCGGTGCCGCTGTATGACCTCGGCGCGACCCGGATCAACATGAACTTCGTCACCACCATGCCGTTTCGCACCTCGGCGATGCGCTCGCTCGGGGCGCACATCAATATTTTCGCGATCGAGGCGAGCATTGATGAACTGGCAAACAAATCCGGCCTCGATCCGGTGGCCCTGCGCCTGGCGCATCTGACCGACCCGCGTGCGCGTGCGGTGATCGAGCGGGTGCGCGATGCCATCGACTGGACGCAAAAAAGTCCCGAGCCCGGGGCCGGCATCGGTTTCGCCTTCGCCCGCTACAAAAACATCATGGGTTACTGCGCCCTCGCCGTGCGCCTGCGGGTGCATCCGCAAACCGGCGAAGTGCGCATCGAGCATGTGGTGACGGCGGTGGATGTCGGCCAGATCGTCAGCCCCGACGGCCTGCGCAATCAGGTCGAGGGCGGCATCGTGCAGTCGGCGAGCTGGACGCTGTACGAGAAAGTCGCCTACGACGCGGGCGGCATTCGCAGTTACGACTGGAGCGGCTATCCGATCCTGCGCTTCACGCAACTGCCGAAAAAAGTCGATGTGCATTTGCTCGACCAGCCCGGCGAACCGTTCCTCGGCGCCGCCGAAATTGTCCAGGGGCCGATGGCCGCTGCGCTCGGCAATGCCGTCGCCAATGCCACCGGCCGGCGCTGGCTGAACCTGCCGCTGAGCCGTTCGACCCAACCCTCCTGAGCACCGCCCGCGTTCATCGCCAATGAACGCGGGCGCCGTTGCGCCAGACGCAAAACAGCGTAGCGCCGCCCACCGATTATCACCCCCGCCCGGCCCGGTTAACGTAGCTCTACCGCGTGCGCAGCCCGACTGTCGCGCTTCATGTCATTCGTTGATTATCTGGAGTTGCCCATGACCCGCCGCCTGTTTCAGCCCGTCACCCTCGGCCCTTACACCCTCTCCCATCGCGTCGCCATGGCGCCGCTGACGCGCTCGCGCGCCGGTCAGCCCGGCGACGTGCCGAACGCAATGAACGCCGAGTACTACCGCCAACGCGCCAGTGCTGCGCTGATCATCACCGAGGCCACGCAGATCTCCCGCCAGGGCCAGGGTTACGCATGGACGCCAGGCATTTACAGCGATGAGCAGGTCGCGGCCTGGCGTGAAGTCAGCGGCGCGGTGCATGGCGCTGGCGGGCTGATCTTCATGCAGCTGTGGCATGTGGGCCGCGTCTCGCACCCGAGCTTTCAACCGGACGCCGGCCTGCCCGTCGCACCGAGCGCACTGCCGGTGCCCGGCAAGACCTTCATCGTTGACGAACACGGCAATGGCGTTTGGGGTGACGTGCCGGTACCGCGCGCCCTCGAAACCGCAGAAATCGCCGCCATCGTCGAGGACTATCGCCGCGCTGCGCGCAATGCCATTCGTGCCGGGATGGACGGCGTGGAGATCCACGCGGGCAACGGCTACCTGCTCGATCAATTCCTCAACAGCAATAGCAATCAGCGCAACGACGCCTACGGCGGCAGCGTCGAGAATCGCGCGCGTCTGTTGCTTGAGGTGGTCGCCGCCGTGGCCGACGAAGTGGGAGCCGAACGCGTCGGCGTACGCCTGACGCCAATGGGGCGTTTCATGGGCATGGGCGATGACACACCAGAAGCCACGTTTGGCTATCTGGTCGAGGCGCTGAATGTGTGGAATCTGGGGTATCTGCACCTGGTCGAGCCGGCGATGGTCGGCACGGTCAAGGACGAAAATTTTGACCCGCGCTGGGACGCGATCATTGCGCAATTGCGCGGAATCTGGAGAGGCGTGTTGATCCTTGCGGGCGGCTACGACGCCGAGTCTGCCGAGCAGGCGTTGCGCTCGGGGCGTGCCGACATCATCGCGTTTGGCCGGCCTTTTTTGGCCAATCCGGACCTGCCGCGGCGGATCCGCGAAAGCCTGCCGCTGAACACGCCGGACCCGAGCAGTTTCTTTGGTGGCGATGAGCGCGGGTACGTGGATTATCCGTTTTATGCCTGAGCGGGGGGCGGCTCTTTTTTGTGGCGTGGCGGCCTTTGGGCCGGCCATGCTGTGGTTGGGTTGTGTGAATATCCGTTTTTTTTGGTGTTGCGGCTGGCGGTTTCGCCCTTACGGCGAGGCACTTTTCCAGACGCCGAAAAAGTACCCAAAAAGGCTTGCTCCTACGTGCGGCCCCTCGCAAGCTCGGGGTCCCTTCGCTCCGGGATCGCCGGTTAGGCAAGATCAAGAGCACTCGAGCTGGCGCTCATTGTTGAGTGGTTAGAAGCGGGTGGTTGGCTGGGGATTTGTGGTGTGGCTGCCCCTCACCCCAGCCCTCTCCCGAGGGAGAGGGAGCCGATTTGTGGGCTTTTCCAATTGTGCATTCGACTCGGTATTGCACGTTGGCGTAGCTTTCGCATCCACCTCGGTCAGTTCCCTCTCCCTCCGGGAGAGGGTTAGGCGGGCGGCGTTCCGATGAGGGGCTTTTGATCTTGTTCATCAATTGCAGCACACACTGGGCAAGGAAAGCGTCAGTGCGTACCCGGCAAGCGCAATCAATTGGCACTGCGGCCCCGTTTCAGGGTCAGTTCAGATGACCTGACATCGACCGGCAAACCCTCAAGGGCGCCGTTAAGTGGCAGAATCCCCCGACCTTGATCCTTTTCGGAGTGCGCAATGCTTCGCGTGTTTGAACGTAGACTCGATCCCTTCCCGCCTGATGAATTGCCGCCACCGCCGGTGGGCCTGACGCGTTTTCTGTGGGCGTGCACCCGCGGCGCGCGCGGCTATATCCTCGCGCTGGCCCTGCTCAGCGCCGGTGTGTCGATCTACGAAGCGTGGCTGTTTTCCTTCCTCGGCCAGGTGGTCGACCTGCTCTCGACCTGGCAGGCCGGTGGCGGCGTCAGTGCCGAAGAAAGCCGCGTGCTGTGGGGTATCGGCATCGTCCTGCTGGTGAGCATCGTGCTGGTTGCGCTGCGCACGATGGTTCAGCACCAGATCCTGGCGATCAACCTGCCGCTGCGCCTGCGCTGGGATTTTCACCGCTTGATGCTGCGGCAAAGCCTGTCGTTCTTCTCCGATGAGTTTTCCGGCCGAGTCACCACCAAGGTCATGCAAACCGCGCTGGCGGTGCGTGAAGTGCTGTTCACCTTGATCGAAATCGCCCCCGGCATCGGCGTGTACTTCATCGCCATCATCGCGTTGGCCGGCGGCTTCGCCCTGAAGCTGATGCTGCCATTCATTGCCTGGGTCGCGCTGTTCGCGCTGGCGATGGTGTACTTCGTGCCACGCCTGGGCAAAGTCGGCCAGGAACAGGCCGATGCGCGCTCATCGATGACCGGGCGCATCGCCGACGCCTACACCAACATCACCACGGTGAAACTGTTCTCGCACTCCAAACGCGAAGCGCATTTCGCCCGCGCGGCAATGGAAGATTTCAAACTCACCGGGTTTCGCCAGATGCGTCTGGTCAGTCAGTTCGAGATCGTCAACCAGGCCCTGGTGGTCGCGCTGATCATCGGCGCCGGCGGCTATGCCCTGTGGCTCTGGCACCAGGGCCAGGTCGGCGCAGGCGCGGTCGCGGCGATCACCGCCATGGCCTTGCGCATCAACGGCATGTCGCACTGGATCATGTGGCAGATGACCTCGCTGTTCGAGAACATCGGCACCGTGCAGGACGGCATGGCCACCCTCACCCGCGGTCCGAAAGTCCAGGACGCACCGAACGCCGGCGTGCTGGTACCTGGCGGCGGCGCGGTGACGTTCGACGACGTCAGCTTCAATTACAACGGCGAACGTCAGGTCCTCGACGGCTTGAGCCTGCACATTCGCGCCGGCGAAAAAATCGGCCTGGTCGGCCGCTCCGGCGCCGGCAAATCAACGCTGATCAACCTGCTGCTGCGTTTCTACGACGTCGACAGCGGGCAGATCCGCATCGACGGCCAGAACATCGCCGAAGTGACCCAGGACAGCCTGCGCAGCGCCATCGGCATGGTCACCCAGGACACCTCGCTGCTGCACCGCTCGATCCGCGACAACATCGCCTACGGCCGCCCCGACGCCAGCGACGAAGACATCCACCGCGCCGCCGCCAACGCCCAGGCCGACGGCTTCATCAACCAACTGAGCGACCGCCAGGGCCACAGCGGCTACGACACCCTGGTCGGCGAGCGCGGCATCAAACTCTCCGGCGGCCAGCGCCAACGCATCGCCATCGCCCGAGTCATGCTCAAAAACGCCCCGATCCTGCTGCTCGACGAAGCCACCAGCGCCCTCGATTCCGAAGTCGAAGTCGCCATCCAGGAAAGCCTCGACGAAATGATGCAAGGCAAAACCGTCATCGCCATCGCCCACCGCCTCTCCACCATCGCCGCCATGGACCGGCTTATTGTCATGGACGAAGGCCGCATCATCGAACAAGGCACCCATGCCGAACTGCTGGCCAGAAACGGAATTTATGCGAGGTTGTGGCAGCATCAGAGCGGCGGGTTTCTGGGGGAAGATCAGGGGTTTGCCGCGACGTTGGATCAGGCGTGATTTGGCGATTTTAGAAGCAAAGTCAAAGGCCCCTCATCGGAACGCCGCCCGCCTATCCCTCTCCCGGAGGGAGAGGGGACCGACCGCGGTGAACAGGAGTGTACGCAAACCTGAAACCGAGTCGAACGCACACGTCAAAGCCAACCCAAATCGGCTCCCTCTCCCTCGGGAGAGGGCTGGGGTGAGGGGCAGCCACACCACAAACCCCAAGCCGAACAAACGCTTCTAACCACTCAACAATGAGCGCAAGCTCGAGTGCTTTTGATCTTGCGTCACCGGCGACGTCGGAAGGCTGAGCGGAGGGATTGATCCGGGCGTGGGAGCGCAGCGAAGGGACCCGAGCCTGCGAGGGCCGAACGCAGGAGCAAGCCTTTTCGGTTACCTTTTTGGCGTTTGAAAAAGGTGACCCGCCGTAAGGGCGGAACCCTAAGCCGCCGTTACCGCAGCAACGGATATTCACCCAAAACCAAACACCCAAAAGAACCAAAACCAACCGTACGTCGCCCCCAGGGAACACCCCACCAAGGCCCCTCCTCTACCCCACAAAGGGCCGAGGAAAAACGCCATGTACAACGAAACCAAAATGCTCGCCTACAGCCAATGGCACGACCTGCTGACCAACACTACCAACACCTTCAGCGAACCCGAAGACCGCTACGACGAACTGCTCCGGCTCGCCGACGACTACCGCAGCCGCGGGATCATCAATACCCCCGAACGCAACACCCTGATCGAAATCGCCACCGCGGCCTACACCCGCTCAGTGACCGCCGTCACAGCCAATTCAAGCCACTCAGGAATCAACCCATGACCGGTGAAAAACCCAACCAAGCCCCAACCACGCCGAACACCGAAGCCGACGGCCTGACCGACGATCAACGCGTACGCCGCGAAAACAACGACCACCAACAAGGCGCCCGCGTAACCCCCGGCCCTGCGGATAAAGAACGTGACCCGGAGGTTGGCCGGACATGAACAAGCTCGCAGTAAAAGCCCTCGCCACGCTGGTCCTGAGCCTGCAGACCGTCGCCCTGTGTTACGCCGTCACACTCAATGCCTTCGTCGAAGAAGCGGCGCAACAGAGCCTGTTCCAGAACAACGCCTCTCGGATAGCCATGGAAAACAGTGCACTGCCCGAAGTCAGGGACTTCGCCAAAACCATGATCGCTGACCACGACCGCTTCTATCCGAAACTGCAGCAGCTCGGGCAAACCTTGAAGATGGACGTGCCGGCCGAACCTTCGACCGCCGGAAAAGCCAAGCAATTACGCCTCGAATCGCGTGACGAATCGTTCGACCGCACCTACATCGACAGCCAGGCCGAGACCCTCGAGCAGAAGGTCATGTTGTTCAAGAAAGAGGCGATGTCTTCGGAAAACCCGCAGCTCAAGGCTTTCGCGAAATCAGCGCTGCCAGGCATCGAAAAGCAGGCGCAGACGGCCAAGGCTCTTCAGGAAAAACTCAAGCCTTCGGCCGGGAAACTGATTGCGCCGACCAAGCCTTGAGCGGCGGCGCTGTCAGTCGATGGGGCCAACGTTGATGGTCATGTCGTCGCCCAGCCCCTGGACTTTGGCGAGGACATCGACCGGCGTCTCGTCGGAAAAGTGCACGACGTAGCCCATGCCGCTGCCGTCTTCTTCGATAGCGCTGACCCAGAGTTCGACCTCGTCGGCGTCCAGCCCCAGGGCCAGGCCGAGCTGGCGGTTGCGGTGGTCTGAATCGGTTTCGTCCATTGGGTAACTGCTCATTGGGTTCTCCGGTTTTTTTGGGGGCTTATGGCGATGGACGTTGTGGTTGGGTTAGCGTTCGATTTTTTTTGGTTGGGTTGTTTGTTCATTGCTACGAGTTCGGGTGTTCGGCTTTAGTGAGGTGGTGAGGCTTTCCCCTCATCGGAACGCCGCCCGCCCAGCCCTCTCCCCCAGGAGAGGGAGCCGATTTGGGTGGTATTCGGATTTAGTATTCGCCGCGACATCACCAATACGACACACGTCGCCCAAACGACTCGGTCAGTCCCCTCTCCCTACGGGCGGTCCGACGTTTCGGGAGGGTTAGGGTGAGGGGCTTTTGATTTTGGCGTTAGAGCAACAGCGCATCCCGCCACTGGCCACCGCATCGAGATGCGGAACTCCCGGACGCAAGCGCCGGTCGATGACGACAACCCATGGCCATTCCGTCTTATGCGTTTCACCTGATGATTGCGAGAGAACACTATCGTGGACTTGTTGTTTCTGGGCACCTCTGCCGGCGTGCCGACCCGTGAGCGCAATGTCAGCGCCACGGCATTGATCGAGGCGTCGGGCAGAGGCTGGTATCTGATCGACTGTGGTGAAGGCACGCAGCATCAAGTCCTGCGCACGCCGTTGTCGCTGAGCGAATTGCGTGGAATTTTCATCACCCATGTCCATGCTGACCATTGCCTGGGCCTGCCCGGTTTACTGGCAAGTACCGGCATGTCTGGACGATCGCGGCCGCTGGATATCATCCTCCCGGCGGCGCTGCATCCGTGGCTGACGTTGAGCCTCGCGGTGACCCAGTCGCATCTGCCCTTCGAAATCCATCTGCACGCCGTCGAGTCGCTCGAGCATTGGCGCAACGGCAACGTCGAGGTCAGCACGGTCGAGCTGTCGCACCGCGTGCCGTGTCACGGTTATGTCTTCACCGAAGCCGATCCGGCGCCGCGTCTGGATGTGCAACGGCTCGACGCTGAAGGCATCGAACGCGGTCCGCTGTGGGGCGAACTCGCCCACGGCCAGGATGTGCTGCACGACGGGCGCTGGCTGCGCGCGCAGGACTATTTACTGAGGGCTCGTGCGCCCCAGCGCATCATTGTGTGTGGCGACAACGACCGCCCGGAACTGCTGGCGGAAGTTGCCGCTTCAGCCGATGTACTGGTGCATGAGGCGACGTTCATCCAAGCGGCCATCGATAAAACCCGCGCCAGCTACGGCCATAGCAGCGCCGCTGCGGTCGCCGGTTTTGCCGAAGCGGTGGGCGTGCGCAATCTGGTGTTGACGCACTTCAGCGCACGCTACCAGGCCAATCCGGCGCAACATCCGTCGATCGAAGACGTGCGCAGTGAGGCGGCAGCGCTGTACAACGGCCGATTGATTCTGGCGCGCGACCTGCAGCGCTATCACTTCGATCAGCACGGTCAGTTGCAGCCGGTGATGCGAAACCCTCTGCCCCGCTCGCACGATAAATGAAAAATAAAAACGTCCGCTCGCCTGGCGAACGGACGTTCCGGTTCCACGTTGGGGTTACTTCTTGGCTTCCTTGTCGGGGTCAGCCGAGCGAGCCAGAAACGCCTCGGTCAGCTGTGGCAGGTGCTTGAGCAGCCAGTCGGCCATGGCCACTTCCTGCGGCAGAATCGACTCACAAGCCTTTTTCGTCTGGGTGTCACCCGCCGCTTCGGCGGCAGCAATCAGCACGGTGTAGCTGGCGATTTCCATGTTCTCGAACACGTAACCGGCCATCGCGCCCTTGATCACCTCATCGCTCATCAACGAGCCACCCACGGCCTGACCGAACGCCATCAACTTGCCGCCCAGATCCTTGATCGTCGACGAGTCGCCACCCAATCGTTGCAGGCACTCATCGATGAGTTTCTGCTGGCCGAGAGTTTCTTCAATGTGCTGGTCGATCCGCGCTTTCAGTTGCGGGTAGTGCTCGAGGCGCTTGGATTGCGCCTTGAGCATTTGCTCGGCCTGTTGCTCCATGGCATGGGCGTCACGCAGCCAGTCGAGCAGATTTTCCTGTGGAGTGGCCATGATCAGGCTCTGCCCTACCGCGTAGGCAAACACCCCGGCCAGCAGGTAGAACGTGCCGATGACCTTGTGCGGGTTGAAGCGGTCCATGGCCC